>JAZQZB010000040.1:0-26742 GCA_045633825.1 Alphaproteobacteria bacterium
GAAAAATATTTGGAAGAACATTCTGTTTTGCCGGAAATTTATGCTTGTCCCGATAAATTTGTCAGTGAATTTGATGATTTAAGGAAAATTGCCGGTTTATCGGAAATAATTAAAGATGCAGACGTTTTTAATTCGCCGAACTTGGTTGAGCTAATGATGACGGCAATTAAGAAATACTAGTATAACATTTATATCTTTCTTGAAGATATAAACGCAGTTTATTATATTTGAATTATTAATATATGTATTCGGCTTTAAAGGATAAAAATGATGTTGTCTCAATGGATGATAGTGGTTGTAGCTTTTTTTGTAAGCTTTGTTTTGTCTTCATTTTTGTTTTCAAAATTAGAATTTTTTAAGATATTTCGTCTTAATAATTTTTCTGCCGTTGCCGCAGTTGTTTCGGGAAGCATTATTTCTTCGATAGGTTTTTTAAGCTTTTATTGGAATGAAAGTGATTTTGTTCAAGATGTTTCTGTTTGGAGTTTTTTGGCACCTTTAATCGGGTTGGTTATAATTTTTGCAGCTTGTTTAAACAATAGAGTCAGTTTAATAAATTGGAGTGTTTTGATTGCTTCAATAATAGGTGTTTTTGGCGGAGATTTGTTTATTAATTTTATTCCGGAAGCTCCTGCGTGGATTAATAAGTTGTGTTCTGTTGCCGCGTGGATGCTGTTTTCTATAGGTATAAGATGCGTTGCCATGATTTATCCTGCTTTACAAATTCAGGGAATTACATTTGCAGGAGGAATTGTTTTGTTGTATTTCTTTGGGGCTATGCCTTTTATGATAGCTGTTGTCGGTGCAACATTTTTGGCGGCAATGATGGTGGCTTATTTGAATTATTATAAACAATCGATCGGGGTATCTGTTTCTTCGATTTTAGGGTATTTTATCGGGTGGTTTTGTTTCGAATCGTATGGAGAGATGTTGTTGCCGTGTGTTTGTGTTTTGGCAATGTTTTGTTTGATTGAAATCAGTGTTTGTTTAATTCGCAGATTAACTTTTTTGGATAAATATAAAGTTTTTTTGAATAATTCTGTTTTGATGCAAGTGTATCAAAACGGATTTCCTCCGGCCGGAATTATAAAAAGTCTTTGGATGTTAAGCGGAGTTGTTGTTGTTTTTTCTGTTTTTCAGGCAAATGGAGTTAACAATTATTCAATACCGGTGTTCGTGGCTTTGATTATTTTGTGGCATTTCTATAAAATGTTAAATTGGAAAGAAAAGGATGAAAATAAAGAAAATACAAAGCAAAAGGTTTTTGACGATGTAAAAACAACAATTTCTCAAATGATTGATTATACAAAAGGTATTAATAAACAAAAAAATAAAGAAAAAACAAAGAAGACTGTTGTAAAAAGAGACGATAAGCTTAAAGAGGAAAAATCTAAAACAGTTAAGCTTAAAAAGGCGGAAGCTTCCAAAGGTAAAAAAACTTCTAAAGTAAAAAAAACCGATACTTCTAAATCTAAAGCCGTTAAAGCTGAAAAGGGTTAAAAATAATGCAAATATTGGACTTCTTAAAAAATACGTTTTTGAAACCTCGAATGAATGAAGTTGATACTTTGTCAGAGGCTGATGCTTTGAATATCAGTTTTAAAATTGTTGTTGTGGAGTTTGCCGAAAATGTGGAAAGCTCTGCAGGGGAAATTTTTTCGGCATTTTTAAGAACGCAAAATTATTTTGACGTGCAATATTTTAATGAGCCTTTTTCTAAAGGATTTTTAAATCTTGAAGGCCGTACTTTTTTTGATTTTATTGATAAAGGACAGGCTATTTTAGAAAAAACTAAAGCTGATGTTTTGGTTTGGGGCTGTCGTGAAGGTGATAAAATAAGACTCAATTTTCAGACATTGTCTCAATATGAAAAAAATAATACATCTTTTGTTTCTTTGTTGGACAGTTTGTATTTGCCGGCATTTTTATTTGATGGTGATAAGACTTTTCCTCGTCCTATACTTAATCTTATTTTCGGAGCAATAGTGTCGTGTTTAAATACGCCGGATAAGCAAACTGCCATTCAACAAAAATATTTGCTGAAAAAAATAATAAAAATTTTGTCTGCCGATAGTTCTGCTAAAAATATGGGAATCGAGTATATGCCGTATATTATGAATTTTTTGGCATTAATTTATCTTTCATATTGTCGAAATAATAATGATGAAAAAGAGTTTAAAATAGTTAATAAATTATTGGATGCCGCTTTTTCTCATAAAGATTTGATAAAAAATCAAGTGCATCTGGGGTGTATATATAATCATTATGGTCAGTTGCATTTAACTGCCGTTAGAAATGATGTAAAAAATTCGATAAAACATTATAAAGGAGCTATCAGCTATTTTCAAAAGGCTCAAAAATATTTGGGCAAATATGTATATCCTTATGATTATGGCTTTATTGCGTTTGAGTTGTCTGATTTGTTGTATGATTTTTGGCGTCAAAAGGATGATTTGCAAGCATTGCGAGATTCTGTTTTTAATTTGCGCGAAGCTGAAAAAATATTTACTTATGCATTGTTTCCGGAATTCTGGGCCGATATAGAAGGTTTGTTGGGGCAAAGGTTGAGTGTGCTCGGGTCAATAACTAAAAATAATGCAATAGCCGAATTATCTATTAATGCATTTAAAAATCAGCAAAAAGTTGTTACAGAAAAAAGAGATCCGTTTTCTTGGGCTAAAATTCAGGAAAATATAGGAAATATTTATTATCGTCTGGGAAGAGAGCGAGATGATAAAGAGTTGCTGGAAGAAAGTTTGGAATATTTTCATGATGCGCTTTATATTTTTGAAAATATGGAAATTGATGAAAATACCAAAAGAATTATGTCCAGCATTGCAAAAACGTCGGATCTTTTAGCTTATTAAAATATTTTTGCTCTTTATTACGGATGACCGTTGTGGAATAGTTCGTAATATTTTTTTAAAGACCCGTCAGGAGTATTCCAGCTAAAATCTTTTTCCATGGCTTTTTGTTGCATCGCCGTGATAGAGTTTGGCATGTCATAAAATGTTTGAAGAGATTTATCTAATGTTTCCGTATAAGCATTTTCGTTGTTTTGTAAACGACGGGCAGTGAGGTTGTTGCCATATACATGGCGATTATCACTGAAAAACACTTCTGTTCGAAAACCATCAATTTTGTCATTTATGGAATCGACTAAACCTCCGGTAGATGTTGCAATCGGAAGAGCTCCTTTTGCCATAGCTTCCATTTGGGTTAAACCGCAAGGTTCAAAACGACAAGGCATCATGTAAAAATCTGATGCAAGTTGAACAGCATAAGCAAATTGGTCTTTATATCCATGAAAAACATAAATTCTTTTTGCTGCTTGGGGATTAATTTTTGCTACTCTGTCTTTTAGTTTTGTGAGCATTTTAAATAATTCTATGCTACCGGCACCGCCAAGAACAAATATCGGAAATTCAATTTTTTCGGCGTTGTGTTTTTTTACCCAAGATAAGATAGATTGAGCAGCAATATCATACCCTTTTTGTTCTACTAAACGTGAGGTCGCACAAATAACGGGGGTTTTGCTGTAGTTTTTTATGTCTTTGGAAATATCATCAAATTTATATGTATCAATTAATGGTATTATTTGTTGCTTATAGTCTTGATCTTTTGCTAATCGGGAGATTAGTTTTATAAATTCGATTTTGTTATGTTGTTTGTTTTCTATTGAATTTTCATCAAACACTTTAAAGTCCGAATTGCCGAAGAATTCGTTGATGGCTTTTATTTTTTGAGCATTCGGTGAAATTAATTTTTTATCATATCCGTTGATAATGCCAAAAAATGTACGGTGGTCCTTGCGAATTTTTAAAATGTCGCGAAAATCATAACCTAACCCAAGTTCTTTAGATACTTCTTCCAAATAGTTTTTAGAAACGGTAATTATTCGGTCTGCTAAGTGAAAATTGCAAGAAGCCTGATTGTAACAATCGTGTACAATAAGAGTGTTTACGGTTCGTTTGTTAGAATTTTTAATTGTTTTGGCATTTTTAAATATAAAACTTGTTTGTAATTCGTATAAAGAATTTAATATACGAGAGGTGTTGGGGTAATCCCACCCTTGATAACCTAAATGATGCGCAATGTGAATGATCGGAATGGAACGGATAATGTCGGCATCTTTTTCGTTTATCATATTTTTACTTACTAATGCTGTAGGCAAGTATTTCATTAAACCTGAAAGAGCTCCGGAGTGCCAATCATTTGTAATGATTGTTGTGGGCAATGTGTCGGCTTTTATTGAATATTTTACAAGTTCATAAACAGCTTTTGAAAAGAAGGCAAAACGTTCAACTTCATTTATTCCGTATTTGTTTAAAATATAACAGCCGTCTTGTGCCGGAGGATTTTCTTTATGCGGATCAATATTGAAAAATCGTTCATTTGATATAAATATGTAAGGAGTGTTTTCACAAGTTCCCGTGTAAAGTTCAATGATGTAGTCAACAAAAGTTTCGTTTTCATCCATGAACGGAACCGATAACTCACAAATTTTATTTAGTTCAATAGATATGTTTTCTGCACCAAAATATGTTTTACCGTCAAAATGGGCTTTTTTCTTTTTGGTGTTACCTAAATACATTGGGGTTATTACCGTAATGTTTTCATCTGAAGATGAATACTGACAGTTAAAAGCTTCGGGAAGCTCTGATGCAATCATTCCAAGTCCGCCGGCTTTCATAAAAGTTGCCGTTTCGGCAGAGATCATCCAGCCTTTAATTTTTGAAGGGTTTTCCCAATGTTTTTTCCCTAAACATTGTTGTTTACCTAAATTTTGTATTTCTAAAGCAAAGGGAGAAGATGGAACAGAGTATGTTATATTCAGTTTCTTTTTGTTAAAATCAGGTGACAACAAAGCGGAGCTTTGCTGAAGAGGGGCGCCATATATTTTTGACATTTATATTTATCTTTCTAAATATTAAAATAATGAATATTATAATTAAATAATAGTTATTGCTCTTGACTTGTCAAGGATTAGTCACTAAATTTGAGGATAGATTTGAACTTTATAACATATTTTAATTGCCAGAGAAATAAAATGACCAGTAAAAAAGAAAAAAACGATATTGCAGAAGATGAAAAGAATGAAGAATCTATAAGTGAAAACATTGAAATAAATGAAACTCAAGAGGATGAAACAGAAAATAAAGAGGCTTTGGTGCTTGAGAAACTTATGGAGGAAAACACCAAGCTTAAAGATGATTATTTAAGAGCTTTTGCCGAGGTTGAAAATACTAAAAGACGTTGTCAGCAAGAAATTGATAAAAATAATAAATTTGCGGTTGCTAATTTTGCAAAAGAGTTGTTGGGTGTGGCCGATAACTTGCAACGCGCGATAGATGCCGGGTTAAAAGAAGAAAATAATCCGGCAGTAGAAAGTTTGCTAAAAGGTGTTGAGCTTACACAACAAGAACTTACAAAAGTTTTTGATAAGTTTCATATTTATAAAATGGAAATAATGGGAAGTGTTTTTGATCCTAATTTTCATCAGGTTGTTCAGGAAGTTGCAGACGCTTCAAAACCGGCAGGAACAATTATTGCGGAAATTCAAACAGGGTATATGATTAGTGATAGAATTTTGCGAGAAGCAATGGTTGTGGTGACAAAAGCTTAAATTACTAAAACCGCTGATTTTTAGCGGTTTTTTTGTAAGTTAATTAATAAGATACTTTAGCTTCATAAGCATTAACGATTTGTGTGTCGTCATCATTTTCGTTGTTTGACAGTTCGCAAATAAGAAGTTTGTCTGTTTCGCAAAGAATGTCTAAAATTTCATCACTGATATCTTCAATTAAAACACCGTCGTTTTTTGAACGATAAAGTGTGGCCGATTTATTATCTGAATCCACTTCAATAAGCGGATCTTGAGGTTTAGAATCTCGAGCGTATAAAAGAAGCATAATTTCATCATCTTCATTGATAATAAAGTCATAAGAATTAGAATCTGTTTTTGTCATGCATCTGCCTTTGTTGTGTTTTGTTTGTTTGAAGTTTACGTTATATTTGTTGAAGAAGTGTTAATAGTTTTTAGTTTTGAGATGAAAAAACAATTTATAAGAAGTAGGATTATTAAGAGGGTGAAATATTTGTATGAGTAAATTTGTTGATAAGATAATAAATTTGATGAAGTGGCCAATAGCAATTTGGCTATTTTGTTCGTTGCCGGCTCTTTTTAAATCATTAGATGCTTTTTCTTTTGTGTCGTTACAGTATGTTGTGATGATTGGCGGATTTTTTATGTTTTTTATCGGAAGAACATTTATGGACTCATCGTCAAGAACCAGTATGGAGGTTTTGGCACATGAACTTACACATGCTTTTTTTGCGCTTATTACTTTTCATAAGGTTAAAAATATAAATATAAAACAAGATGATACGGGCGGATCAATGCTTTTTGAAGGAGAGGGTAATTGGCTGATTATTATAGGTCCGTATTTTTTTCCTTTGTATTGTCTTATGGCAATGATTTTTATCGGAATTTATACAATGTTTGCTCCAATGAATTTTATATTTAATTTGATTTTAGGTTTTTTTGTCGGGTTTCATTTTGATATGGTAGGATCGCAAATTCATGAGAAACAAACTGATTTGCCAAAGGTCGGATATCCTTTTTGTATATTGTTTTTGTTGCCGGCAAATATGTGGATGGTGTTTTCTGTTTTGGCTTTTAATTCTAAAGGCTGGCACGGAGTTGTGATGTATCAAGATTTAATCAATACTCTTAATGAAAAGAGTATTGATTATGTAATGAACTTTTTAGGCTTATAAATTTATATTGCTTCTAAAATTTCTTTGCAGAAATCGGCTAAAGAATTGTCGTGTGCGCCCATAATTATTATGCGATCACCGGAATTTACGTTGTTTAAGATAAAGTTTTTAGTGTCGCTTTTGGCCGGTAAAAACATGGCATTTTGGTGACCGTTGTTAATTATTTCTTTTACAATATTGTTCGAGGTTATGCCTACATCTTTTGGAGTTAGTTCATAAATTTCTTGTAAAATCATAACGTCATTTTTATCCAGAACGTTTGCAATTTCTTGAGCCATTTCACTACCGGTGTTTACGGCAGAAAAAGGTGTGTGAGGTTGGTACATTGCAATGACGCGTCCGGGATATGCTTTTAAGGCTTCAAGAGAGGCTTTGATTTTGCTCGGGTTGTGGGCAAAGTCGTTATATATGGTTATTTCTTTTTTGGAGCCGATTTTTTCCAATCGTGTTTTTATTCCTAAAAAACCTTCTAATGTTTTAGCACAAACAGAAGGATCTATACCTAAAAAGGAGCAAGCCGAAATTGTGGCCAGAGCATTTGAAACATTGAATATTCCAAGCATTTGTAACGTATAAGTTTCTCCTTTGAAAGAATATTTTACTCCGGAAGGAGTTGTTTTTATGTCGTATGCATAAAAATCGGCATCGGGATTTTTTACGGAAAATGATCGTGCTGAAGAATGTTGTATTTTTGAGGAGTTGGGACAATCTAAATTGATAACAATATTTTTTGAATTGTTGGCAAATGATGTAAAATATTCTATCAATTTTTCCATAGATGTGTGATCATGCGAAATATTATTTATTATTCCGACGAAAGGTTTGTATTTAGTTATTGAGCCGTCGCTTTCATCGGCTTCTATTACACAAATGTTTCCCTCGTTATAGATGTAGTTCGGAATGCCTTTACGATCTTGAAAATTACATAAAGCACCACCGTTTATCATGCATGGTTTTTGGTTCAGAGTTTCCAAAACATAACCTATCATGGCGGTGGTAGTGGTTTTGCCCGCGGTTCCGCCAATGGCTATTCCGTAAGAATATTGCGAAAAAATATCTTGCAGTAAATCAGAACGATATTTTATGGGAATATTTTTTTCTTTTGCTTTTTTTACATCGGGATTTGTGTCTTTTATGGCTGCCGATACACACAGAAATTCAACATCATCGGTTATGGCAGAACCGTCTTGAGGTGCAATGTTTATACCTGCTTCTTCAAGAGCAGTTTTTCTGTCTTTGTCTTTTCCTATATCAAAACTGTGGTCAGTTCCGTAAACAGTATATCCTTTTAGAACCATAATTTGTTCAAGCGGACTTATGCCGTTGCCGGAAGCTCCGCCGAAGACTATTTTTTTCATATTATTTAAAGTCCTTATCGTTGTTATTTTTATAAAGCATCTAAAGTAGTTGCTTCTTGTTTTTGTAAAATTTTTATATTTTTATAATCGATTACTATATAGCTTTTTTTCTCGCCGTCAACACTTATACTTAATGCTGCCGCAATATCTTGATTGTTGTAGGTTGAATATAAGACGGCTTGTCCTGATGCAAGTTGGTCTAAAAATTTCGGATTGCCGATAGGAGCTTCTTCTTTAATAATTTCTTCTTGTTTGCGAGAATTCAGGATGACTTTTTCAATGATTGCCGGAGTGAAAAAGGTTTGTTTATTGCCATATTTCTTTTCCAAAAATTTGGAATATTTGTTGTATTCATCAAGGGTTTTTTGGGCAGAAGAATCGTCTTCGATTAATTTGCTGTATGTTAAAATACGATATAATTCATCTTCTTCTCCGAAAATAGCGTAAATGCGTTCGAAAAAATCTATCGGTTTAGGAAGAGAGCTTGCTAAAAATACATTCTTATAGTCTTTTAAGAAGGTTGGTTTAAGAACGATACCCTGATGAGCCGTTGATGCTTGGTTTGATCCCCAGAACATACCGAAAGGGGCTTCTTTTAATTTTTCGACATTAAGAATTTTTTCTTGTTTTGTTTGTTGTTTAGTTTTCAGTTCGGGAATTTCGATTTTTGGTAAATCTATGGGTTTTTGTTGAAGCAAATTTTTGGCTTGATTCATTGCGTCACTTATATCTTTGCTTAAGTCTTTTTTATTTGTTGTTTTGTTATCTTCTTCTGTCTTGGCACGGACGATAATATCTTCTTCATCAAATAATAAATTTTGATTAAAAGTTTGAGTTTGAGCCGTAGAGGTTTGAATGTTAAAAATTGTAATAAAAAAAGATAAAAGAACAAGTTTCATTGTAAAATATCCTTAAAATGTCGCAAATTTAAATTGAATACTTAAAATTCTTATGGTTAGAATAATATATATATGCAAATTTTTTATTAAAGTAAACGGATAAATAAATGGGTGATTTGAAAGATATTCGATTGAAAGCTTTTGTTAAAGATAAGACAAAAGAACTTTTGTTGCAAGTCGGTAGAAAATTGGTTGTCGAAAAAGGAGTTGAGGCTTTGAGTGCAAGAAAACTTGCAACGGCCGCAAATTCTTCGGTGGGAATGGTTTATAATATTTTCGGAACGATGGATAATTATATTACAGAACAAAATGTGATAACGTTAAATGAGCTTTGTAATAAAATGGAATCGGTCGTTTTGAGTAAGAATCCTTTTAATAATTTGAATCGTTATGCTGATGTATTAACGCTTTATATTGAGGCAAATCCTAATTTGTGGTATTTATTTTACAGCTCGCAGTTATCGGTTAATGCAAAAAGAAATTCTTTTGCAAGCGCTCGAATTATTAAGAAAATTGATGTGCTTATAGGTTCGCAAGCTCTTAAACTTATTAAAGGAATCGGCGTAAGAGAAAAAAGATTGGTAATAAAAGTTTTGGAAATGAGTTTGTTTGCTTTGAGCGGATATTTGCTGGGCAATAGCTTAAATTCAAAATCAGAGTTAAACAGAGGTAATTTATGTAAGTTGTTGATGAATACCTATATGGCCGGTTTGGCGTCGTTAAAAGGAACTAAATAAAATGATGGAACAATTATATTATAAATGGAATCTTTTGACAGATAAAATTAATTCTATCGGCTTTTTGCAAAGTTTTTTTGATAACAGGTTTTATCTTATTTTGCTGGTAATTGTTTTGGTGCATTTAAAAAGCGCTACTTATCGATCAATGTTTTTATGTGCATTGATAAATTTACCGGGAACAATATTGCATGAAACGATGCACTTTCTTGTTGGATTAATATTGAATGCCAAGCCTTGTAATTTTACTGTTTTGCCCAGAAAAGGCGATAACGGATATGTGATGGGAAGCGTGGGGTTTACCAATATTACTTTTTATAATGCAATTCCGTCTTCAATGGCTCCGTTGCTGCTGTTGCCGATAGGTTTTTATTTAAACAGATATATTTTGCCCAATATGAATCCTACTTTTACGAACTATATTTTATATGTTTTATTGCAAACGATTGTGATTGAAAATGCACTGCCTTCTTCTGCTGATTTTAAGGTTGCAAGACAACATTTTTTGGGAATCGTTATGTATACGGCATTAGGGCTCGGTTTGTTGTTTATGTTGTAGAAAAGAATCTTCAAATCATTGCTTTTGATTAACCTATTGTTTAGACTCTGGGCATTATGATTTGTGTCATAATATGACGAATCGACAACCTTGATTTTTAAGAGATTGTTTGTTGTATTTTTATATTTGGATTAATATGTTTTTATAGGAATCAGAAATGATAAATTTTAAAAAAATAAAAGAAGTTGCTTTTGGAACATTGGCTCTTTTGCTGCTGATGTCTTCACAAGCTTTTGCTTCAGAAATTGACCTTAAAATTCCATCTCTTGATGTTGTCTATAATATTTGGGGTTATTCTGTTACGGGATCTCAAATTTTATTGTATGGATTGGGAGTTTGTTTAATCGGATTACTGTTCGGTTTGGGGGAATTTTTCGGTATCAAAAAGATGCCTGCACATAAGGCAATGTTGGATGTTTCTCACACAATTTATGAAACTTGTAAAACTTATATGAAACAACAAGCTAAATTGTTGATTGTGTTGGAAATGTTTATTGCTGTATGTATTTTTTATTACTTCTATTACCTTAATGCAACTCCGTTACCGAAAGTTATGACAGTATTGGCTTGGTCAATATTGGGTATTTTGGGGTCTTATGCCGTTGCTTGGTTCGGTATGAGAATTAATACTTATGCAAACTCTCGTACGGCATTTTTATCATTAAAAGGAAAACCTTTCCCCGTAATGAACGTGCCATTGCGTTCCGGTATGTCTATCGGCGTTTTGCTTATCTGTGTTGAACTTGTTATGATGATTACAATTTTGTTGTTTGTTGACAAGGAAAATGCAGGAGCTTGCTTTATCGGTTTTGCAATCGGAGAATCTTTAGGTGCTTCGGCTTTGCGTATTTGTGGCGGTATCTTTACAAAAATTGCCGACATCGGTGCGGATTTGATGAAAATCATTTTCAAAATTGATGAAGATGATGCAAGAAATCCGGGTGTGATTGCCGATTGTACAGGTGATAATGCCGGCGATAGCGTAGGACCTACAGCTGATGGTTTTGAAACTTATGGTGTTACAGGTGTTGCGTTGATTTCATTTATCGTTTTGGGTGCCGGTATGATGTGGGCTCAAAATGGTGACTTGGTAATGCTTTCTAACGGAATCGATATTCAAGCTCGTTTGATAGTTTGGATATTTGCAATGCGCTTGTTGATGGTTTTGACATCTATCGTTTCGTATTGGATTAACGGTGGTGTTGCAAAAGCATTGTTCGGAAATAAAAAAGCATTTAATTTTGAAACGCCTTTAACCAGTTTAATTTGGTTGACAGCTGTTGTTTCGATAGCTGTAACATTCGGTGTTTCTTATGTGATGATCGGCGATATGTCTCCTGATTTGTGGTGGAAGCTTTCGGTTATTATTTCTTGCGGTACAATGGCTGCCGCTTTGATACCGGAGTTTACTAAAATCTTTACATCTTCGAAATCAAAGCATGTTGAAGAGGTCGTTAATGCTTCTCGTGAGGCCGGAGCTTCGTTAAATATTGTTTCAGGTATTGTTGCCGGTAATTTTTCTGCTTTTTGGCAAGGTTTGGTTATGGTCGGTTTAATGGCTGTAGCATTCTTTACGGCAAAAAGCGGTTTAGATGCATTTATGGTATATCCGACAATTTTTGCTTTCGGTTTGGTGGCCTTCGGTATGCTTGGTATGGGACCGGTTACTATTGCAGTTGACTCTTATGGCCCGGTTACCGACAATGCGCAATCCGTATTTGAATTGTCACAAATTGAAGACATTAAAGGAATCGATAAAGAAATTGAAAAAACTTATGGTTTTAAACCTGATTTTGAGGGTGGTAAACATTTCTTGGAAGAAAATGATTCCGCAGGAAATACCTTTAAAGCAACGGCAAAACCGGTGTTAATCGGTACTGCGGTTATCGGGGCAACAACCATGATTTTCTCAATCATTTTGTTGTTGAATTTGCAACTTAACCTTCTTGATCCGATGGTGTTGTTCGGCATTATTTTGGGTGGTGCTGTTATCTTTTGGTTCTCGGGAGCATCTATGCAAGCTGTTTCGACAGGCGCATATCGTGCGGTGAACTATATTAAGAAACATATCAAACTTGATACCGCAAAAGCAGCTTCGATTGAAGATTCAAAGAAAGTTGTACAAATTTGTACTTTGTATGCTCAAAAAGGTATGTTTAATATCTTTATTGTAATCTTCTCTTTCACGATAGCTTTTGCTTGTTTTGATGCAAGTTTGTTTGCCAGCTATTTGATTTCGATTGCCGTATTTGGTCTTTTCCAAGCATTGTATATGGCTAATGCCGGTGGTGCTTGGGATAATGCTAAAAAAGTTGTCGAAGTGGATTTGGGCGAAAAAGGTTCTGCATTGCATGATGCTTCGGTTGTGGGTGATACCGTTGGTGACCCGTATAAAGATACATCATCAGTTGCATTAAACCCGATTATTAAATTTACTACATTGTTTGGATTGTTGGCAGTTGAAATGGCTGTGGCAGCTCCTAAATGTGTAGCAATGGGATTGGGTATAGGTTTCTTTGTCCTCGGTTTGATTTTTGTATGGCGTTCGTTCTATGCTATGAGAATTGAACCGGCAGATAAAGAATAATTTGCCTTGAATATAAAATAGCCTCCTTTTGATAAGGAGGCTGTTTTTTTGTTAAAAAGCATTTTCAATATGTTCTATTTTAAATGGGGATTCAATTAAAACAGCGTCAAAGCGAATATCAAAATTTTGATATTCCGGATGATTGGATAAAAAAGCTTCGGCGCCGCGTCGAATACGTTGTTGTTGTTTCGGCTGAATTGAATATGCGGCAGTTGAAAGGTCTTTGCGTTTTTTTACTTCAATAAAAATTAAAGTGTTTTGATTCTTGACAATAATGTCAACTTCGCCGGCACCGGTTCCTCGACCGGTTATGTAATTACACGAAACTAAAGCATAGCCTTTTAGGCGCAGATATTGTAAAGCTATAAATTCGG
Source organism: Alphaproteobacteria bacterium (assembly GCA_045633825.1). Classification (GTDB taxonomy): domain Bacteria; phylum Pseudomonadota; class Alphaproteobacteria; order RF32; family CAG-239; genus CAZU01. Next base: position 13,295 of record JAZQZB010000040.1, read on the forward strand.
CAAATTTTCCTTGATTTCCTTTTGTCATTTTTTTAATTCCAAGGCTTTTTGATATACTTCGTTTTTGTTTAAATTATATTTTTCGACAATGTTTTTTACGGCGGTTTTTAATGTTGATTTTTTTAATTCTTCTTTTAGTTCGTTTTCATAGTCTGTTTGTTTTGTTTCTGTCGGCGGAGATGCCATTAAGACAATTTCACCCTTGGGCGGGTTATCGGTATAATAGGCAAGCAAGTCTGCGGCGGAGCCTGTTTTACACTCTTCAAACAGTTTGGTTATTTCACGGGCGACGGAAAATTCTCTGTCGGTAAAAATGTCTTTGGCGGCATCTAATGTTTTGGTCAGGCGATTAGCCGTTTCATAGAAGATAAGAGTTGAATCATAATTTTTGTATTTGTTAAACATATCTTTGCGGGCTTTGTCTTTGTTGGGAATAAAGCCGACGAAGGTAAAACAATTTGACGGAAGGCCTGAAAGTTGAAGTGCGCAAATGGCGGCACAGGCACCGGGTATTGTGGTAATATAGATATTTTGTTCGCGGCATTTTTTAGCCAATTTGTATCCCGGATCGGATATGAGAGGAGAGCCTGCATCTGATACATAAGCGACAATGTGTCCGTTTAGCACCGAATCGATAAGAGTTTGAGAAATTTCGTCTTCATTATGATCGTGCATCGGAATAAATGTTTTGCCGGTGGTTGAAATTGTGAGAAGGGAAAATAATTTTTTGGTTACTCGAGTATCTTCACAGGCAATAGTGTCGGCATTTTTTAAGGTTTCTAATGCACGCAAGGTAATATCTGAAATGTTGCCTATAGGGGTTGCAACAAGATAAATGCCTTTTTTCATAAATACCTCTCTTTACAATAAAGAAAATTTGGAATAGAACATTATAATAAATGGATTGTTTTATATTTTGGGATAAAATGCAAGTGTTAAAAAAAATTTGTTTTGTTTTGTGTGGCTTCGTTTTGGCTTCGTGTTCTTCTAATTCGGTAAAAGATGAAGGTTGGTCAAACAGTTTTGTCAGTGATGTTGAAGAAATAAATATTTCGACTAATGACAGTTTCAGAGTGGGAATGTTGCTTCCTTTAAGCGGTGGTGATGCTAAATACGGTACAGGTTTGAAATATGCTTCGATGTTAGCTTTGCAAGATATAAATAATCCTAATTTAGTGTTGCAATATTATGATACTCAAAGCTCTGTTTCAGGAGCAAGAGTTGCTATTGAAAATGCTATAAATCAGCAATCTGATTTAATTATCGGACCTTTAAAAAGTACAGAAGTTCAAGCAATAAGTAATGAAACTATTTATCAAGGAATACCGGTTATTGCATTTTCTACGGCTCAAGAAGTTTTACAGCCGACAGTTTACACTTTGGGTTTGATGTTGGAAGAACAAGTTGACAGAATAATGACTTATGCGGCTCAAAACAAAGGAAGAAAAAGATTTGCTTTATTGTTGCCGGATAATTCCACCGGCGGTGCTGTGGCAAAAGCGGCAGTTAAGTCTGCTCAAAAAAACGGGGTAGAAGTTAAAGTAATAGGTTTTTATACTCCCGGAACTTCGGATTTTTCAGAAATTGTAAAGCAAATGACAAATTATGAAAAACGTCACGCCAGAGTTCTTAATGTTAAAAATAAATTGGAAGCATTGCATGCAAACGGAGATAAAAAAGCAGAGAAAGCTTTGAAAAAAATTTCTACCAGAGAAGGTCTTGGAGATGTCGGTTTTGATGCTGTTATTATACCGGAAACCGGTGCAAAATTAACTTCAGCTATTTCAATGTTTGCATATTATGATGCCGGATATCCCGATGTTCAGTTTTTGGGAACATCGCTTTGGAATTTATCTCGGTTGAACAATGAAGCCGTTATTGTAAAAAGTTTGTATCCCACAGTTACCAAATTTGCTGATAATGAGTTTGCTAATCAGTATTATTTGACTTTTGGTGAAAAGCCAAGCAGTTTATATACTTTGGCGTATGATGCTATAAATATTGCTAACCGGTTGGCTGAAGATACCGGAGAAAATATAAATGAAAAAATTACAACCATAAACGGTTTTAGCGGATTGAACGGAAAAGTCAGGTTTTTTAAGAATGGAGCAAATCAACATTCGCTGGACATTGTTGAGATTGTTCCCAGTGGAAATATAGTTGTTGATAGCGGAGACGTACAGTTTGAAACCGTTAATGAATCTTTGGAAACCGTAGATATTACTAATAATTATTGTATGCCGAAAATTTATGGTAAAGATGAAACTTTGGCTCAAATAGTTATTTACGGACAAACAATGTCTGATAATAGTGCTGAATATTCCGGTGTGTGTATTGAAACAGATGACGCCGAGGTGGTTCAAAAACAGCTTAAAGATATGGGAATTTATATTAACTAGCTTATAAAAATTAAAATATACTTGAAAAATGCAAGGCTTTTTGTTAAGTATGTTTTTGGAGAGAAGCGGGTTGGTTTTTCGCCAATCCGGTCAGGTCCGGAAGGAAGCAGCCGTAACGAATTTAATCAAGGTCGTTTTCTCTCCACCGGTAAAAGTTTTTAGAGATATTTAATGGCAGAAGAAAAAAAAGATAATTACGTGGTTTTGGCAAGAAAATATCGCCCGCAAAGTTTTAATGAGCTTTTGGGGCAAGATGCTTTAGTCAAAACAATTACCAATGCCATTAAAAATAATCGTCTTCATCATGCTTATATTTTAACCGGTATCAGAGGGGTAGGAAAAACTACTACAGCTCGAATTATTGCAAAAGCATTGAACTGTGTAGGTAAAGATGCAACTGCCGGCGCAACGGTTAATCCTTGTGGCATTTGTGAAAATTGTAAGGCTATTGCCGAATCTCGTCATATTGATGTTTTAGAGCTTGATGCGGCCTCTCGTACCGGCGTGGGCGATATAAGAGATATTTTAGACGGGGTGCGCTATAAACCGACAAACGGTCGTTATAAAGTATATATCATTGACGAAGTTCATATGTTGTCAAATTCTGCGTTTAATGCATTATTGAAAACTTTGGAAGAGCCTCCGGCACATGTTGTTTTTGTTTTTGCAACTACCGAAATCAGAAAAGTTCCTGTTACGGTTTTATCCAGATGTCAAAGGTTTGATTTGCAAAGATTGAGTGTTGAACTTTTGATTGAGCATTTTAAAAATATTGCTCAAAAAGAAGGGTTTAAAGCTGAAGATGAGGCATTGCAGTTGATTGCTCGTGCATCAGACGGGTCTTGCCGTGACGGACTTTCTTTATTGGATCAGGCGATTTCTCTCGGTATGGGAGAGGTTAAAACTGATGTTGTTAAAGAGATGATCGGTTTAGCAGATAGAAATCAAACATTTGAATTGTTTGAAAGTTTGGTTTTCGGTAAAACAGATGAAGTTATGGCTAATGTTACGAAGCAATATAATGATGGAGCTAATCCGATTACTATTTTGCAGGATTTAATTAATATTACTCATTTATTGGCAAAAGTAAAAATTGTTCCAAATGCAATAAATGATACGGCTTTATCTGAAAATGAAAGAGATTTTTGTAATAGAGTTTCGCCCAATGTTTCAATAGCAATATTGTCAAAAATGTGGCAAATGTTTATTAAAGGTTTGTCGGAAATAAATATTGCACCGTCACAAACAGATGCATTGGAAATGATACTTGTCAGAGTTGCATATTCGGCCAATCTCCCGACACCTGCAGAGCTGCTGGATGGCTTAAAAAAAAACTCTAATTTAAGCGCTTCAATAAAAAATATTTCGGCAGATGTATCACCTGTTTTATCCGGGGTTTCTGAAAATAACGGTTCGGAAACAAGGGAATTTAATACTCCTGAAGAAATGGTTGAATATTTGTTTTCTGCTAAAAAAATGATGTTAGCTTACAGCGTTAAAAATGATATTTCTTTTACTGAATTTTCTAACGGTAAAATGAAAATTACCATTTCGGAAAAAATAAATAATGATTTTCTGCTTAATTTGCAAAATGTTTTGAAAGAAATTACCGGCATAAAATGGGAAGTTGATGTTTTGAAAGCTCCGCTTGGTCAGACAATGGCTGATAAAGAGATTGAAAAAGATATGATGCAAAAAAAAGACGTAATGGATTTGCCTTTGGTTAAGGCTATTATGTCTGAATTTAACGGGGCAAAAATTGAAAGTTTGACACGAAAGATTGTTGAACAAGCTGAAAATACTGAAGAGTTTACGACTGATGATGATTTGATTTATATGGAAGAGGAAAATTAAAATGATGAATATTCAAGGTTTGATGAAACAAGCTCAAATGATGCAAAAAAAGATGCAAGAAGAACAACAACGTTTGGAAAACGAAGAATTTGAAGGTGTATCCGGCGGGGGTATGGTTAAGGTTGTTTTGAGCGGAAAGTTTGAAATGAAAAAAATTAATCTTGATAAAAGTATTGTTGATGCTGATGATACGGAAATGTTAGAAGATTTAATCGTTGCCGCTTATAATGATGCAAAAGAAAAAGCTGATGCCAAAATGGGTGAAGCTATGGGATCTATTACCGGAGGTCTTAATTTGGGCGGAATAAAACTTCCTTTTTAATGGTGTATAATGGCCGGAAAAGATATTGAAATTCTTGTAAAACAAATTGCTAAATTGCCGTCATTGGGGGCGCGTTCGGCAAGACGAATTGTGCTTCATTTGCTTAATAAACGAGAAGCTTCGTTTTTGCCTTTGATAGATGCGTTGAATAATGTGGCTATGAATATAAAAACCTGTGAGGTTTGCGGTAATTTTGATACTGTGTCTCCTTGTCCGATTTGTTCATCTCAAACCAGAGATTCTTCACTAATTTGTGTGGTTAGAGATGTGGCTGATTTATGGGCAATGGAAAGAGTTTCTTTGTTTAAGGGAAAATATCATGTTTTAGGCGGTGTTTTATCGGCAATGGAAGGTGTTGTTCCCGAAGATTTGAATATTGAATCTTTAGAAAAAAGAATAGTATCGGGAGAGGTAAAAGAACTTGTTTTGGCGTTGCCCGCGACTATTGACGGACAGATAACTTCGCATTATTTAGTTTCTCGTTTTAAGGAAAGCGGTGTAAAAATTACAACTTTGGCTCAAGGTATTCCTATGGGGGCAGAACTCGATTATATGGATGAGGGTACAATACAGTTGGCGCTAAATTCGAGAAAGTCGCTAAATAATCAGGGTTAAAAAAAACTTGAAAAATAAATTTATTGTAGTATAAAAGGCGAGGAAGATAAGACACCCCTGGAGGTCTTATCACTTGATTTGATTAAAATTTAAGGAATAAAAAAATGATTACATTTAATGCTGAAAAAAGAGAAAAAGCAGGTAAGGGGGCAGCTCGTGCATGTCGTCGTGAGGGTCGCATTCCTGCAGTTATTTATGGCGGAAAACAAGAACCTGTAATGATTTCATTGCACCCGGTTGAATTGGAAAAAGCTTTGGACACCAGAGGTTTTTACGATATGGATGTTGAAGTTGTTTTGGACGGTAAAAAAATTGCAGTAGTTTGCAAAGATGTTCAATTCCACCCGGTTTCTGATAAGGCTATTCACGTAGATTTCGTCAGAAAATAAAAAGTTCGTATAATGGGTAACTAATACAGAATTTGCGAATATTTTGTTCGGTCATGTACTATTTTGTACACTCGCTCACAAAATTTCTTAATTCTTATTATTTACCACATTATCCAAACTTTTTTGCGAACATACATAAGCGGTTGGAGTAAAATTTATTTTAGCCGCTTTTTTAATAAAAAAAGGAAAATAAAATGTTTTTAATCGTCGGTCTTGGAAATCCTGGAAAAGAATATGAAAATACACGTCATAATGCCGGATTTATGACAGTTGATGCTTTGGCCGAAGAATATGGTTTTTCCTCATTTAAATCAAAATTTGACGGCGAAATTGCCGAGGGAAAAATTGAGGGCGAAAAAGTTTATATCCTAAAACCTCATACTTATATGAATTTATCCGGTAATTCAGTTGTAAAAGCGGCTAATTTTTATAAAATTTTGCCGCAAAATGTTATAGTGATACATGATGATATGGACTTGCCAACCGGAAAAATAAAAGCAAAGCTTGGCGGTGGTGCCGGCGGTCATAACGGTTTAAAATCCATTGATGCAGCTGTTACGCCAAATTATAATCGTATCAGAATGGGGGTCGGACATGCTAAAGATAAAGGTGCCGAAGTGATAAATTATGTGTTGTCCGGTTTTGGTAAAGAAGATAAAAAACAGCTGGATGAGGCGATTGAAATTGTGGTTAAGACTATCGGTATTTTGATAAAAAAAGGTGTTGCCGAATATTCTAATCAATTAGGAATGCTTAATCATAAATAGAGAGTTTTGTAAGTATTTATTATAACTAAAATTATAGATATTATGAAAAAGTTTTTTGAAATGGTTGCCTCTATGATAGGATTGTATGGGGCAATGCTGAAAAAAGAAGAAAGATTAGTTAAAGAGGTTTTGGCGAACTTGGATAAAAGTGATCCTCGTAAACGAACTTATAACGCTTGGGATAAAAAGTTTGAGGAGCTTGTGCCGATTTTGTATAAATATGAAGAGGCATTGGAGTTCTTGGATACCTACGGCCATGTTTGTGACACATATTTTAAGGTGTTGTCTTTCAGTGATGCTCAAAATGTTGTTTTTCAGCTAAGCCTGTGCGAAGTTTATGAAAGTTCTTTAAGCGCTGAAAAACGTTGTCGCTATCCTAATCTTTTGCATGCTTTTTTGCAACAATGGGATTTTCGTGACGAGGTTAAAAAAACGATAAAAAACGATCCGGACAAAGATCCTGTTGTGCGTTTTTATAATGCCCATGTTAATCTTTGGGCTAAAGATAGAGAACTGCTTTAACTTTATTACTATACCGTTATTTTTTTTGAAAAAAGAAATAACGGTTTTTTTGTTTGAAAAATCAATATTTATCAGTTATAAGAAAATCAACTTGGAATTTAGAAAAATATTTGGAGATTTTTTATGGGATTTAATTGTGGAATTGTCGGATTGCCAAATGTCGGAAAATCTACTTTGTTTAATGCATTGACTCAAACTATTGCTGCTCAAGCAGCAAATTTTCCTTTTTGTACCATTGAGCCGAATACGGGCAGAGTGGTTGTACCGGATAAGAGGTTAGATAAATTGGTTGAAATGGTTAATCCGAAATCTGTTGTTCCAACTCAATTAGAATTTGTTGATATTGCCGGTCTTGTGAAAGGCGCGTCCAAAGGCGAAGGTTTGGGTAATCAGTTTTTGGCTAACATTAGAGAAGTTGATGCAATAGTTCATGTGCTTCGTTGTTTTGAAGATGAAAATATTACCCATGTGGAAGGTTCGGTTGACCCGATACGTGATGCGGAAATCGTGGAAACGGAATTGATGATTGCCGATTTGGAATCGTTGGAAAAAAGATTTGATCAGGCACAAAAAAAGGCTAAAGGCGGAGATAAGGAATCGGTATTAAATGTTAGCGTTATGGGGCCTGTTATTGAAGCTTTGAAATCAGGTAAACCGGCAAGAACAGCAGCTCCGGATATAGCAAATAAAGATGCATATAAAACATATAAAATGTTGCAGCTTTTGACTTCTAAACCGGTGTTGTATGTTTGTAATGTTGATGAGAACTCGGCTGCCGAAGGAAATGAATTTTCTAAAAAAGTTTTTGAAAAAGCAAAAAATGAAAATGCTCGGGCCGTAATTATCTCTGCTGCAATAGAATCGGAAGTTGCACAACTTGATAACGAAGAAGAAAAGCAAGAGTTTTTGGCAACACTCGGTTTGGAAGAAACCGGTTTGACCAAAATTATTCGTGAAGGATATGAGCTTTTGGGATTGCAAACTTATTTTACTGCCGGACCGAAAGAAGTCAGGGCATGGACTTTTGTAAGAGGCTCCAAAGCGCCTACTTGCGCCGGTATAATTCACTCTGATTTTGAGCGAGGATTTATTCGAGCTGAAACTATAGCCTATGATGATTATGTAAAATTTGGCGGTGAGCAAGGAGCTAAAGAAGCCGGTAAGATGCGTTCCGAAGGGAAGGATTATGTTGTTCGTGATGGGGATCTTTTAAGCTTCCTTTTCAACGTATAAAAATGTGGCAGCTTGCAAAACAACCATCAAATCGCCAAATTTGAAAACTTATGTACCTAAATTTGTACACTTCGTTTTCAAATTGTGTCGATAGCATGGTTATTTATCAAGCTGATAGAAATATAATAAATAAGGATGTAAAAATGCGATTAGTTTTATTCCAGCCGGATATTGCACAAAACACGGGTACAATGATGAGACTTTGTGCTTGTGTTGATTTGGGAATCGATATTATTGAGCCTTGCGGTTTTATTTTTAATGACAAAGCAATGCGTCGGGCAGGTATGGATTATCTTGATATGGTTGAATATCGTCGACATAATTCTTGGGAGGATTTTTTGCAATATCGCCAAAATAATCCGCAAGAATACGGTCGAATCGTGTTGATGACCACTAAAGCATCTCAACCATATACAAATTTTGAATTTAAGAATAATGATATTATCCTTATGGGAAGAGAATCGGCAGGGGTTCCTGAAGAAGTGCATAAAATTGCTGATGCCAGAATCATTATTCCGATGAATGAAAAGGCTCGTTCGATAAATGTGGCTGTTTCTGCTACGATGGTTGTCGGTGAGGCTTTGCGACAATGCGAGTTGTTTCCGAAAATGAAGTAAAATTTATATCCTAACGGTTAGTCTTTATTTTTTAATTTTGGCAATTATTTTAGTCGTAGAAACTTATTTTTTTATAAATAAGCGCTTTTGTAATAATTTTATTAACTTTTTTATTATATAAGTGTTTTTTGTTATTGAAAATTAAGTTTTTATTGCATAAGTTAAAACTGTATTAGTTGTTTTATGCAACTACAATTAAAAAAACCATATGGAGAATATTAAAATGAAAAAGCTTTTAAGTGTATTCTGTGCCGTTATTGCATTGTCTGCTTGTTCTACATTGAGCGAAAGTTCTTTGTTCGGTGGCAGCGAATGTGCATCTAAAATGGCTCGTGATTTTATGGCTAATGCCGAAGATAGAGTTTTCTTTGCATACGACAGTTCTGCAATTTCTGCAAAATCTGCCGATGTTTTGAATACTCAAGTTAAATGGTTGAAGAAACATGACGAAGTTAATGTTGTTGTTCAAGGTTACTGCGACGAAAGAGGTACCAGAGAATACAACTTGGCTTTGGGTGAAAGACGTGCTAATGCCGTTAAACAATATTTAGTTTCTAAAGGTGTTAAAGCCGACAGAATCTCTACAATTTCTTATGGTAAAGAAAGACCTGCTGTTTTGGGTAACAATGAAACAGCTTGGGCTCAAAACCGTCGTGCTGTAACTGTTGTTGCAGGCAACTAATCTTTTATATAAGAAAGTTTCACATTACTTAAAATTGCTCTTAAACTTATTTGGTTTGGGGGCAATTTTTTTGTGCTTGTGCTTTGATTTGTTTTGTTCTAATCTTATTCCAGATATTAATAAGATAAACTGTTATAAATGAGGAAAAAATGAAAAAATCATTAGTGTTGTTGGTTGGATTAGCCCTTTTTACAGCTTTTGAAGCAAATGCAATTTCAGATAATGCGCTTCAACGTCAAATAGATCAAATAAAAGAAGATTTGAAAGTTTTGCAACGTAAACAAGCTAGAGATGGTGCGGAAAATAATGATGTGGTTCAACTCAGCCAAATGGACGAGACTTTGCGTCATGCGGTCGGTCGTATGGATATGATTGAACATCAGTTAAAAACTTTAGAAGATAAAATTAATATGATTAATAAAGATATTGATGTGCGTTTAAAAATGATTGAGGGTAAGCCGATAGAAGGAGGTGGCTTGAGTAATCAACAAGTAAGCAAAAAATTTGATGCTCCGGTTGCCGTAGGTGCTCCTAAATCAATATCCGGAGATGCTATTACCAAAGGTGAAAAATTGCCTGATGTAAAAACAAAATCTGCTGACGAAATTTATCAAGAAGGATTAGACGCTATAAATAATGGTAAAAATGAAGATGCAACAGATAGATTTACATCGTTTTTAACTAAATTCCCTGATCATAAATTAGCATCAAATGCTCAATATTGGTTGGGCGAATCATACTATGGACGAAAAGATTATGCCAAAGCAGCAGTTGCTTTTGCTAAAGGATATGAAAAATATAAAGACGGAAATAAAGGTGCTGATAATATCTTAAAGTTAGGTTTATCAATGCAAATGTTGGGTAAAAAAGAAGAGGCTTGTACAGCTTTTGTTAATTTGCCGAAAGAATTTCCGAAAGCTTCTCAAAACTTAAAAGATAGAGCTAATAAAGCAGCTGAAAATTTGGCCTGCGGAAAATAATAAATGTTGGAGTTTTTTAAAAAATATAATTTGGTTGATGATGCGGTTGCCGTCGGAGTTTCCGGCGGCGCTGACTCTTTAGCGCTTGTTTTAATGCTTAAAGAAACAGGAAAAAAAGTAATAGCTTTAACGGTTGATCATTGTTTGCGAAAAGAATCGTCTGATGAAGCGGAATATGTGGCGAGTTTGATGAAAAAATATGATATTGAACATCATATTTTGCGTTGGAAAGAAGGGGTGAATGTTAAAAAATCCGTTGAAGAAAACGCAAGGACTGCCAGATATAATTTAATGACGGAATTTTGTAAAAAAAATGATATTAAATTATTGGCGGTAGCACATCATTTGCGTGATCAGGCCGAAACATTTTTGTTGCGATTGCAAAGAGGAAGCGGACTGTTCGGGTTGAGTGCCATGATGCCGGTTTCTCAACGGGACGGTATTTTGCTTATCAGGCCGTTATTAGATGTTGCACCGGAGAGTTTGAAAGAATATTGCAAAAAGAAAAATATTAAGTGGATCGAAGATCCGATGAATGATGATGAGGATTTTACCAGAGTTAAAATTAGAAAATTTTTGCCTAAATTAAAAGAAATCGGAATTGATGAGGTTCGTTTGGCTGAAACGGTAAAAAATTTGCAAAATTCCCGATTATTTATACAGGAATTGATTGATGATTTTTTGTCTTCACAGGTTAGGTGGTGGGAAGGTGTTTTGGTTAGTCTTAATTATGCCAAATTAAAAAAGCTGCATATTGAGGTTGCTAAAGGCGTGTTAGGATATTTGTTGCAAAAAATAGGTCAAACGGATTATTTGCCGGAAATGTCTGAAATTATACGATTTTTGACAGTAGATGATTTTAAGGGTTGTACTTTGGGTAAATGTGAATTATTTATAGCTTCAAAGCGTTTGTGGATCGTGCCGCAAGATGAGAAAAATGAATTGATGAAAAAGGAAGAATGGGCAAAATTTGTGGAGAAATTTCCGCAATATAAAAATTATGGGCTTCCTTATAAGGTTCGTCGTGCATTGAAACAAAAAATCGGATAAGAAAAATGGCAAAAGAAAAACATAAATCGGAATTTATATCAAAAGGCTTGGTTGCGCAGAATCGCCGAGCTAATTTTGATTATCTGATAGAAGAAAAATATGTTGCCGGTTTAGAGCTTTTGGGAACAGAGGTAAAGTCTTTGCGTCTCGGACATGCTAATATTAATGACGCTTATGGCGTTGAGAAAAACGGCGAGCTTTTTATTTCTAATATGTTTATTGCCGAATATACATATAAAGGTTATGTCTCGCATGCAGAAAAACGAGAGCGCAAACTTCTTTTGAAAAAAAGAGAGATTATCGATATTATTAATGCAATTTCTCGAAAAGGTGCAACTTTGGTCGCAATTCGCTTGTTTTTTGATAATAACGGACGAGCAAAGCTTGAGGTCGGTATAGGTAAGGGAAAAAAACTTTATGATAAGAGAGAGAGTATTAAGAATAGAGAACTGGATAGGAAAATTCGCCTAAAGGATTTTTAATACTTAATTTATGGGAAAGTTTATGCGCTAATGAAAGAACGTGTAAAAAAAATATCTTTGTCAGAACAACGAAAAAAAGTTGCTTTTCGTAAGATATTACGTGATAATGAATTGTCTCCGGTAAATGGTATTGTTTATGTTTTATTCGCTTTTTGTTTGGGTGCTATAGGTGTTCATAATTTTTATGCAAAATTTTGGAAACGTGGATTGGTGCAATTTTTTATGACTTTGGCAGCTCCTTTTATGTTTTTTATTCCTCTTATTTTTACGTCAATGTGGGCAGAGGCAGAATTGTTGTTTCAAAATCGTGATAGAGATGGCAGACTTTTTAAAGGGAGTCGGCGTAAAATATGGGTTTTGCGACTAATGTCTATAGTTGTTTTGGTTTGGGGTCTAATGTCTTTAGAAACAATAGATTTTGATGCAGAATTGTTTATTACAGATGATGTTTCAACTAATGAAATTATTACACAAATTGAAGAAATGTAAAAAAATAAAAAAAGTGCTTGCAAAATAAAAAATATGTGATATTTATCTTCTCACTGATGCGGGCGTAGCTCAGGGGTAGAGCGCAACCTTGCCAAGGTTGATGTCGTGGGTTCGAATCCCATCACCCGCTCCAATTCTAACTCTCCTTTTTAGGGGAGTTTTTTTTATGGGGGTGATGGGATTACATCCCATTCTTGCTTCGTAGGTTTCGCATTGTAAAAATGCTCAATAACTTCGCTTCGGTCACTTGTTTTGTAGGGCAGTTTTATCGCCGTTTTATATCGGCTCAAAACTTTAACAAAACTACGCCTTCTGCACCAAAATTAACCGGAGTAGCGGTTAATTTGTGGTTTGAAGCCCGCTCCAATTTGATGAAGACTTCTTTTTTAAGAAGTCTTTTTTGTTATGAGGGTGATGGGCTTCTTCGAATCCCATTCTTGCTTCGTAGGTTTCGCATTGTAAAAATGCTCAACAACTTCGCTTCGGTCACTTGTTTTGTAAGGCAGTTTTATCGCCGTTTTATATCGGCTCAAAACTTTAACAAAACTACGCCTTCTGCACCAAAATTAACCGGAGTAGCGGTTAATTTGTGGTTTGAAGCCCGCTCCAATTCTAACTCTCCTTTTTAGGGGAGTTTTTTATGCGAGTGATGGAATTACATCCCATTCTTGCTTCGTAGGCTCAACTTTAAATTGTCATCCCTCGTTTTCGTTAAGAAAACGTCCGGGGATCTTCGAATTTATTATAAATAAAGCGCTGACGTAAAGATGATATTTCTTGATGCACGGACGCATAGCGCTTTGTAAAGGAATGACATTTTATCTGATTATTTTGCTTTTGTTTGTTGTTAAATTCACATTTCGTGAGCCCAAATCTCTACCTATCACGAGCAATAAAAAACAACACCACTTCGGGTGTTGCTGTTTTATTGGCGGATAGAGCTCGATTACTCTCGTTTCACTCGAGTTGCCTCTGCGCTCATCGGCGAGGCCGACCGCCATACTTTCGTCTGGCTTTCGCTTGTGGGCGAACTCACATTTCGTGAGC
>JAZQZB010000041.1:0-2855 GCA_045633825.1 Alphaproteobacteria bacterium
CCCGCTCCATCAAAAAGAGAAAACAGGTATTCTAACGAGTATCTGTTTTTTTCTTTAAATATCGGCACCATAGCCAAGTGGTAAGGCCACGGTCTGCAAAATCGTTATCACCGGTTCAAATCCGGTTGGTGCCTCCAAAAAAGAACGAAGCATTCGCTTCGTTCTTTTTTTATCCATTGCGAAAGCAATGGCATATCATCAACGATAGCGTCGCTATCGTTGTATCTCATCAGTCCGTTAGGACTGTATATCATCACGCGAAGCGTGCATCAAAAAACTTTCACAATGATGATATGCAAAACTTCGTTTTGATGATATGCAATTCCTACGGAATTGATGATATACAATGCTCCGCATTGATTTATTGCCGCTTTTATGCTATAATACACATAGGCGGTGATGATATGAAAAATTTAATATTTTCTCAGGATAATTCTATTGAGCCAAACGGAGCCATAGGACTTCAAAAGTGCGGAATTATTTTTTGGCAAAAAACAGGTTTTTTAAGACATTGCAATGAGTTGGGATTTCAGTCAATCATCACATTGATTAACAAAAAGTTTTTACCTACAAATATACAAAACTACGGTGATACTTGCTTCATTCAATTTGATAATGATGATAATAAAATCATCTTTCTTTCATTGAAAAAAGAACGAAACTCAAACCATTATTTTATTTACGGAGAATCCCATACGGTATATGCTAATGCCGAGTTTCATTTGTTTACTTTGGATGTAGTAAGTTATATTTCAAAGCAAATTGGATGCAAATTTTATGTTGACGATGCTACAAAATTTTTAGAGCATCATTCTGTTGATAAGCTTCAAGAATATATTGCAAATTTTGTGATTCCAAACTTTGAATCGCCTGATTTGTTAAGGCAAGCAATAATCAACAAGCAAAATCAAATAAATGAAGAAAATTAACGGTTTTTGACCAGTTCTTTTTTGGACACGAATGACAAAAAACTCTCGTTCTTTTGAACGAGAGTTTTTTTATCCAAGCCGACAGGCTTGGTATATCATCAGCCCGAATGGGCTGTATATCATTGCCGCCCGAGTGCGGCGTATATCATCACACCGAAGGTGTGTGTCGGCTTGATGATATACCAAACTTCGTTTTGATGATATGCAATTCCCCCAGGAATTGATGATATACAATGCTCCGCATTGAGTTATTTTCGTTTTTATGCTATAATACATTAAAGGTCGGTGATGATATGTTCAAATATAGATTTGCTTGTTCAAATAAAGATAATATATTATTTTCTATAAATCAAATAATTGCAAACGATTCGCCTTGTGGAAAATCTATATTTGGCGGCGATTTATATAAAACTGGTATTCATTTTGAAGAATGTGATGAGAAGATAAAGGGTTTTTATCTCGTAGAGTCTGAAAACGAGTCTCATAGAGGTTCACCTATTCGTGTTTGTTTTTATGGTAAATTTGTAGAAGAAGAAAACAATTTATTTTTTGATGTTTATATCTATCCTCGAATTGTTGAAATTTTATTTTTGATATTTGCTTTTATATTTCTTTCTTTTTTTGGAAAAGTAATCGGAGTTATAATATCAGTTGTTGTTTTGTGTATGTTTGGCAAAGGGTATATTGATATGATGAAAGATACATACGATAGACTTAATAGAATATTTTGTTAAAAAAATCTGGTTTTCGGCCGGTTCCATTTTGAGTGTCGGTCCCAAAAAAAGCACTTCTTCGGAAGTGCTTTTTTTTTGTGTTTGTGTCCGCAAGGACACAACATCGTTTTGCGGTGAAACCGCAAACAGCATTTGACATTTAGGTCAACATAATTCCGCCTTAGCGGACACAAAACGAGGTTGCCTTGTGGCAAACAGTGTTGTGCTTCGCACAGACGATGTTACGGCTACGCCGTAAATGATGTGGGCTGACGCCCAACGTTGTTGCACTTCGTGCAATTTTATACTATAATACACCCAAGGCGGTGAAGTAATGAAAAAGATTTTAAGCAAAATCGGCGAATTTTTTGAAACACTGTTTGCTATGATAGTTGCTTTGATTTTTTGCGTTTGTGTTGTTTTTTTGCTGCCATTTGATTACATAAAGTACAAGAGGTCACTTTATTATAAAACTGAGCATAAAAAATATAAACTCTATGCAGCATCTGGCGTTAATTTTGAGATTTATAATGAAATTATAAAAAACGATTTGCCGATAAAGTTCATTTGTAACCCAGACGATGATTCATTGGAACGTGGTTGGTTTGTTTACAATAATACACTTATCATTCCAAACGTTTTTTCATTTGAATATAATACCGAAACGAAAAAGTGGAATTATTGTTGTGAAGTTGTTGAAGAGGATGATACCGAAAAAAGAATTATAATGTCACTTGAGGAATATATTGAAATAGAAGTTCAAGAAGCTAATGAACTTGCGGGATATAATATTTGTGATAAAGCGATTGTTTTGATTGACGCTAACTGTATCGAGAATGTAGAGTTTGCAAAAAGCGAGAACAAATTTTTGATTTATGATGATAATAGAGAAGAATTATTGAAAAAATTTTGTAATAACAACTAAAAAAAGAAAATCAGGTTTTTAGACCGGTTCCATTTTGCGTGTCGGTCCCAGAAATCCCGAATGCGTAAGCGTTCGGGATTTTACATTTCACTAAATACCACATAAGAACGATACCTTTTTATGCAATCGAAAGAGTTCCGGAGGATGACGGGATTTTGACATTGCATATTAATAAGACGAGAGTAGATATGTTTCCGTTTTTGCGAATTTTTGCAAGAAAGAGATATCATTTATTTTCCGGTTTTACTGTAGAAAAACAAGACGTTATTAAATCTGAGCTTCAAAAAA
>JAZQZB010000042.1:0-29195 GCA_045633825.1 Alphaproteobacteria bacterium
TTTTAAGGAAATTTTAAATAATATAAACTAAAGTGAAATAAAATAATAACTTAAAAATTTTTAATATGGAAAAAAGAATTAGAGAACTATTAGTTCAAAGGGGTTACTCCTGTAACGCAAGTGCAAGAACAGAAATTGCACAGGTAATTAAGGAAACTTTCGGTTATCCTCAACCTCATAAACTTGAGCTTAAGAAATGGGCTCCGGTTATAGAGTATGCCATCAAAGTCGGCGGATGTCCTCATGGAAGCGAATTTCAATATACCAATGCTCAAGAACAAACTTCTGTAGCAAAGGTATTTGACCTCTATGAAATACCAAATAATTTGGTTAATCCTTTCTTGGTATGTTTTTCAGGATATATGCCTGCTGCTATATACACAATGGAGGCTTGTAGAGCTTATATTATAAAACATGGCAAACATATTCCTATTGTTGCCACAGGAGAAGGTGGAAATAAAGGACTTTTTGCTGAGGTTTTTAGCAGAAAAAGAGGTATGGTTGTAAAAACCGAGGCTGAATCATACATGCGAATTATGGAGAAGATACTACCTTCCGACATAATACGCTTATATCAGCGCAAGGTTTCCGACACAGACACAAAAGGCAACTTTGCAGAGTTGTATCAACTTGCTAAAAAACAAGGATTAAAAGAAGTAACTTTTGTGTTGTGTTCCGGACAGCCATGGTATACCAAGAGGCTTCTGGCAGAGGGAATGTTAGAATTCGGAAAATCAGAATATTCTGATGTTAAGGTTAATCTGGTAGTTTTGGACTGCCCATTAACACTTGACAGTGCATTTCCGGAAGGTCATTTGAGCGAGTTAATGTTGGGGTATATTGCGGCCTCTCTCGGTCCCCTCAAAAAAGATACATGCTCACTTGATAATCCTGACTTCAGCAAGGAAAGATACTTGTTACCGGAAGTGGCTCAGGCAGACTGGTCTGTATTTGAAGAATTGATTAGCCATTATTCCTCTATGGGATGGCCTAATTATCAAGAACTTCTTTATGGAGTTGATCACGAAACCGCTGTATTTAACATTATTATGGCAGATTTGAGAGCAAGAGCTTCTTTTTCTCCAAATATGTATGATACGGCTGCATACAAAGATCTTTTAAAATATATAGGCTGGATAAAAGTCAATAACAGAAATAAATATTTTTGCAGAAAAATATATTTGAAGATCGGATGGTATGACAATCTTCGTCATCACACCCATTATGATCAGACGTCTTATCTCAATTACAAAACCAATCCTGAAGATTTTAAAGGATGGACAAGAGATGATTGGGATGCCAAAGAAAACGTATTCTAATTTTGAACGAACTCCCGACAACCGAATGGGTGTCGGGGGGTTTTTTGTTGTATAAAAAATATTAATAGCTCATAACTTTTCGTTTAGCTATCATATATTCCAAACTATCGGTATAATTTTCTGCTTTTCTTTGTTTTTTTAACCAATTTGAATGAATCATATTAGGAAATATTTTATATTCTTCATTGTAAGGATTATTTGCAATTTTACTTAAATCATATCGCCACCGATTATTTATTAAAAACAACATATAATCATACTTATATCTGGCATCACAAATATCATTCTGCTTTATCTCTGCATTATCAAAATTAAATATATAATCATTCAATTTTTCAGGACCATCCATTAAACAAATATCTAAAGCTATCGGATTATTATTTTCATCAAAAACTAAAGGTATCCAATGTTCATCCCAACAAATTTTTTCATTTTTCAGATTTTTCAAACTCGCAGAATTACAAATCACCTTCCCTTTATCCTGTATCGGTGATATTCTGACAAAAAATATTTTTTCACCGGCAAATTCACTGTTCTCTATTATATAATCACATAACTTTCGCGTCCTATAAATACAACCGTCTTGATAAAAATCAGTATGCATTTGAGGATCTTTTTTAAATTTATTAAATATTTCTACAATTTTAGAGTTTTTCATTTTTTTCCTGTTTGGACTTAAGATCTTTCATCCTTGATGCAAAACGATTTAATTTAAACTCTTTATGCTCTTTTACCATCTCTTCAATATTATAAATCATTTTTATTTGAGCAAGAGTAATTTCTACATCAGCTAACTCATCAGCAATATATTCAACATTGCCACGATCACGCAATTCTTTACACAATTCTTTGGTAAGCTCGGACATTTCCTCGATAACCATAACCTTTTGCGATAAATCTCCAAAAAAATCTATTGCATCTTTATAAATCTTAAGTTCTTGTTCTTTTTCCATTTATTTTCTCATTATTATCTTTTCCAATGCTACCCCTAAATAAATAAATTACAAGAAATAAATAAAAAAAACGACAAAAAAAAATTTTTTACATAACAATATTAGGACTATACCTTAAAAAACAACACTTTTATGAGTTGTCAAAATTTGACAAAATATGTATTGTCCTTTTATCCTAAATGTGATATAAAGAGTCAATTTTGAAAATTTTGTTGCTCAAAGTGAGCCGTTTAAAGTGGTAAAAATAGAAATTCCAAAAAGAAAAAACAAATTATTTGATAAAACAACAACTATTTCTCGATAATATATTTTAAACATCATCTGATATATCCCTTTTACTACAACAACGTAAAAGGGATATTTTTTTTATCTTGTTAATTCTCAATAAAAATAAGAGGTATTACCATTTCTTGTTCACTTATGCCGGCATGTTCACCTATAAGTGTTGTTTTATCAATTTGATTTAATACATAATGCAATGATTTTTCGGATATTGATATAGCTACAAAATCAGCAATAAAATCATCGACTTTCGGGTGTGGGTTACCGCTTCCGAGCAAACCTGAAGCCATAAATTCTTGCTTGGTATATAACTTGAAATCATTACCAAAATATTTATTAAATAACTTGGCAAATTCAACTTTATGAGTGTCTTTTACGGCAAAAGTAACAACTCTTGACTCCAATGACGGCGGACGAATAAAACATTCGCAAATGTCGGGATAATCGTTTAAGATTATGTTTTGAGTATCAACCATACCATGATCAGCCGTAATAACAATCAATGTATCTTTTAATTTTGAACATAAATGTTTTAAGTTTCTTTCAATATCTTTCATTACATCCTTGGCTTCTTTACTTGTAACACCAAAATGATGTATAGTATGATCGGGGTCGTTCCAATAGGCTCGAATAAATTTGCATTTGTTACTTCCTGAAACTTGCTTTGCAATTTTTTTACACATTTGATTAAAAGATTTTACTCCGTCTTTGCTATCAAACGGAGGATTAATTTTATGAAATTCGAGATTAGGATTTTGTTCGACAATGCGCGAATATATCTCTTTGCATTTTAAAATATCTTCACAAGGAAACGGAGTAGTCAGTCGTTCGCCGGTGTAATAATCCGTATTTAAGAAATTTTCAATACAACGATCATATTCTTTATAATATGTCATCCATGCCAACCATCCGCTTTCCAACGGAGTTAAGCCTGTATGAATAGCTGTTGTGGCCGCCGTTGTTGTCGGAGGAAATACGGAGTATATTTGATGAGCAATATGCGATTTGAGTAAACTTTTGTTGTCCAGATGCTCATTAATAACATTAACCCCCATACCGTCTAAAATTAATAAAACAATATTTTGGTATCTTTTAGAATTAAGTTTTTCATCAAGCTCTTTCAATGAGGGGTGAAAAGGCTCAACCCCGTAAAATTTTAGAAATGAATTACTTAAAGCAACCAAGCTTTTATTATAATCAAAATCAAAGCAGCATTTCATAACAGCACCTCTTTATAAAACCGTTTTTAAGATTAGGATTAAATAAAATATCCGTCAATACAAAATTAATTCTTATATTTTTTTGTTATATAAACAGCAATAACAGAATCGACATATTTTTCCAAAAATTTTTATTTTGTACGTTTTTTGTTTATTTTAATAAAAAAAATCTTGCTTTTTTCAATAAATCTATTAGTATCGGCAGCGTTTATAGTTTATTTTAACAAGGACAATTAACATGCCAAAAGTTGTTACTATGATTCCGGTACGTATGGCATCAACAAGATTACCTAACAAACCTTTGCTTGATGTTAACGGAAAAAGCGTTTTACAAAGAGTTTACGAAAATGTAAAAGCTTGTGTTCCCGGAGATATTGTTATTGCGGCAGGCGATCAAGTTTTGGTCGACGAAGCTAAAAAGTTCGGAGCAAAAGCTGTTTTAACAGATCCTAAATTGCCCAGCGGAACCGACAGAATTGCCGCCGCATTAAAAAAAATTGATCCTGATGGTTCAAAATATGATATTGTTGTAAACTTCCAAGGTGACGGACTTAATGTCGACCCCAAAGTTAACCTATCATTGATTGACATGGTTAAAAATACAGATTGCGATATTGCAACATGTGGTATGATCTTTAAAAACGAAAAAGACATTAATGATCCCAGTATGGTAAAAATTGCAATGGGCTTGCCTAAAGATAAAAAAGAAGGTCGTTGTTTATATTTTACTCGTGCTGCAGCACCTTATACAAGAGATCCTGAAAAATCAGATAATAATGATTTTTATCATCATATCGGAATTTATGTTTACAAAGCATCTTCACTGAAAAAAATCGTAGGATTACCGGTAGGTGTATTGGAAAAAAGAGAAGCTTTGGAACAGCTGCGAGCTTTAGAAAACGGTATGACTATCAGAGCTAAAATTGTCGATAATATGAAACTTATCGACGAAGCTCCGGCAGATATTAACACTCCGGAAGAATATCAGGAAGCTTTGAAATGGATTAAGTAATCCTTTGATTTTGATTATTGTCTCAAAGGATTACAAATTTAAATTAAAACCCCGTTATTTTGACGGGGTTTTCTTTTTAGATTATTGATTATTTCTATAAAGCCACTGTTTTAAATCGCTAACATCTTTAACTTCGGGCACCCAAGACAAATTATCCGGTAAATCAGAAGTAAACTCACAACGCATACGCACCGGAGTAACTTTAGAATTTATGGCAGCATATAAATTGTATATTCTATCATCAACCAAAATGGTCTCTTCCGCCTTCAGATTATATTTCTTCAGATAATATTTAAGCATGTCTTCTTTAGCTGAATCATGCATAAATTGACCATGTTGAACACATTCAATAGTTAAAAAGTCTTTTACTTCAAACAATAATTTATTTAAAAGCTTTTTCTTTGCTTCTACATCAAACGTAGCAGACAATGTAAATTGACGATAGCCTTTTTCATGAAGTTCTTTTAAGGTTTCAATTACATTGGGATATAAGGGGCGATTTTCAAAAAATTCGGGAGAATGACAGAAATCATAATCCATCTCTTTGCCTTGTGTGGGGTGAGTTTTTAGCTCCAGAGCTCCATATTCCGGTACAATGGGCAAAACTTTAGGTAAATCTTCCCATTTCATCCCTTTATATTCTACAGAATATTTCGGGTGTTTAGTCAAAAAATTGAAGTAGGCATAATTAAGATTTGCCAACACACCATCAACATCCCAAAATATATTTTTTATTTTCATAATGTCCTCTTATTTTATAAATATCGGACATATTACAACCATTTTTTAGATAATCAATAAAAAAATGACAGAAATAGACATAATTTTACTTCTTTTTGCCTATCAAACGATAAATACATGATACAACAAAATTTTGCGGACGTAAGACTTCCAAAATATCATTTCCGCAACCTTTACTTTTTGCTATATGATAAGCATCGGAACAATCAACTTCCAGATGTTTCGGGCTCAAACCCAAGATATTATTAGCTTTTGGTAATCTTGATAATGCTATTCGATGACCATAAAAAAGCGTCAGTTTACTACTGACGCTTGAGAAATCGAGGTGACTTGCATGGGCAGGTATTCTTAACAAGTCTACCGAATAATGGTCATCGATACAAATGGCGTCAAAATTATTATGAAACATGTACAAAGCTAAAGAAGGAATATTCAGGCTCGTTTTTATACCTTTGAACGTTCGCGGCAAATACTGATATTTGCTTATCATACCCTTTTCCACAATAGCTGTTGTCGAAACAACATCATTCCAATTAAGACCTTTTTTAACACGATTATCTATTTTTAAAGTGCCTATTAAATGAATAAGCCCGTCGTTATATCGTGACGGGTCTTTTTTTATTTCTTTGGTTTTAATCAGGTGGGAAATGAACTCTTCTTTTGTGTCAAAAACAAAAGACGAAAAACTATCTTCTTTTTTACTGTCAACTTCATAAAAAGCTGAAGTTTGTTTATTTATTGGCATTTATACACCGTTTAATTGTTAACGATGTCTTAACGTTAGCATGTTTTTTTGTCTAAATCAAGCTTATTTTTTACAAATTTTCGCAAATCATTGATTTTGCTTGATCTCTTGCCAATTTATCAACTCGTTCATTTTCCGGATGACCATTATGTCCTTTAACCCAAACCCACTTAATTTTATGGATTCCAAGAAACGACTCGAGAGATTGCCATAAATCAATATTTTTTACCGGAGTCTTCTTATTAGCCGTACGCCAACCGTTAATTTTCCAATTAGGCAACCATTCGTTTACACCGTCCATAACATAACGAGAATCTGTATATAATGTTATATTACAAGGCTTCTTCAGGGCTTTTAGTGCCTCAATAACCGCCGTTAACTCCATTCGATTATTAGTAGTATCTTTTTCTCCGCCGGAAAGCTCTTTTTCTGTTTGGCCATATCGCAAAATAGCTCCCCATCCTCCGGCTCCGGGATTTCCCGAACACGCACCGTCGGTATAAATCTCTACTTCGGGCATTAAAACTCTCCCCTGAAATAATCATTAAAAAACTCGTTCATAATCATATTGTAATCTTCATCACCTCGAATTACTTTGGCAACAAAGGAACGGAGTTTATTTTTAGGAATAAAAATTCGAAAATCTTTCGGCATGGCATTATTAGCGCCGACAACACCTTCAAGCCTGAAATCATCATCAACAAACGGAGACAACACGATTTCAACATTACAAAATTTTATCGCACCTCTCGGCGGAAGACGCAACTCCGGACGAGTAATTATATTTAACTGCCCCTCAATACCGGTAATTACTTCCATTTGATTATAGTTAGAAAAACGAACTTTATTATATTCGCTTCCGTCAGACAAAACTTCGGCAGACATAAACATTTCTCGCGCAATCACATTAGAATGATTTAACCCCTGTATTTCAAATGAAATTTTTACATATTGTTCCGGCGGATTATCAATACTGTTAGGATATAACATATCCTCATCTTGATTTAGCAGAGCTTCGATATTTTTGTTGGCTATTTTAAGCTCTAAATTAGGTTGCGGATGACGTCCGAACATTCCTGCAATGACTGCATATGGTGCCGGAACATTATTTGAACCCGAACGAACATATATAGTGGAATTACCGGAAGTCATGAGAGGCGCAACATCACTTTTGGGAATGTATGTAGCAATGAAGCCGTCGCCGTTTTCATCCACACTTATAATATGATTACGTACCTTGTTATGACTGGGGATTGTGCAACCGGATATTGCATTTTCCAGCCAACTTAAAAAACGATGAACATTTTTTACTTTTACTTTAGCTTTAGCGACATCTCCTATATCAACATCTCGAGAACACTCAATTCCCCAAAGGATAACCCCTCCTTCGGAGTTTCCGAAACCGGAAATAGCTTTAGATAAATTACGTCTGTCATCTTTGTGAAGAGTATTAAAATTTTTGCCGTCGGAAGCGGCTTGCTTAAAATCGATAAAAAGTTCTTCACT
The DNA here is from genome assembly GCA_045633825.1 of Alphaproteobacteria bacterium. Classification (GTDB taxonomy): domain Bacteria; phylum Pseudomonadota; class Alphaproteobacteria; order RF32; family CAG-239; genus CAZU01. The sequence continues at coordinate 7,779 of JAZQZB010000042.1, forward strand.
TTGACGATTTATAATAAATTCATCTATTGCATCTTCGCCAAAATATACCAATTTTTGAAATATGTCTTCAGCGCGTGACATTTTGTTTCTCCGATCATAAAATAACGGCATTTTAATAATACCGTTATTTTAATTGAATAATATTTAATATTTTCTTTATGCGAGAGCTTTTTGAAGCTCATCATATTCCATATATTTTTCAATCGCTCCCAGCAAAGCATAAGTAGGATTACTGTTAAATATTTTAACGGCAACATCTCTGATGCTTTCTTTAGTGACAGCATCAATTTTTGCTATTATTTCATCAACACTTAAACTGCGTCCGTATATCAAATTTTGACGAGCCAAAACTTCTGCTGTCGATGAAGAACTTTCAAGCCCCATTTTTATACTTGATTTCAGTTGAACTTTTGCTCGCTCAAATTCTTTATCGGTTATCAAATCATTAGATATTTTTTTAATTTCATCAACCAAAACAGGCATCAAAACCGGCAAATCTTTAGGTCCCGTACCGGCATAAATTCCGAACAAACCGGCTTGAGAATGCGCAGAAGTATAACTGTATACCGAATATACCAAGCCCCTCTTTTCTCTTATTTCTTGAAATAAACGAGATGACATTCCGCCGCCTAAAACAGTCGATAAAATAGCTACATCATAATATTCCTTACTTTTATATGGAAAAGAAGAAAATCCCAAAACAACATGGCTTTGTTCTATCGGGCGATTTTCTTTGAAAAATCCGCCGACATATTTCTGATTTTCAACAACAAAGTCGGTTTTTTCTCTAAAATCGGACATTCGAGATTTTACCATTTCGACAAATTTTTCATGCTTAATATTTCCAACGGCACAAAGCACCATATTTTCAGCAGCGTAGTTGGTCGAAATATATTTTTGCAAACTTTCACGATTAAATGATTTTACAATTTTTTCAGGACCTAAAATCGAACGTCCCAATGCCTGATTGGGAAAAGCTGTTTCTTGAAAATAATCAAAAACAATATCATCAGGCGTGTCTATTGTTTGTTTGATTTCTTGTATTACAACATCTCGTTCTTTTACTAATTCTTCTTCAGGAAAAATCGAATTTTTGATTGAATCTGTCAATACATCTGTAGCCAACTCGGCATCTTCCTTCATCATTTTGGCATAATACGCCGTAAACTCACGAGATGTATACGCATTAGAATGACCTCCTACATCTTCAATTTCTTCAGAAATTTGTAATGATGTTCTATTAGTTGTCCCCTTAAAAGACATATGCTCAAGAAAATGAGATATACCATTATTTGATTTATTTTCATAAGCAGAACCGGTTTTTACCCATATTCCCAAAGAAACCGTTTCTAATTGAGGGCGTTCTTGAGTAATTATACGTAATCCGTTTGATAAAGTTGTTATTTGAGAATTCATTTCAGTTCCTAACTTCATTTCTTTGATTTCATTGCTGCCACAGCCGCTCTTTGAGCTGACTTTACGGCAATTTCCATACAACAAGGATAATTTTTCATGGTCCAATCACCGGCAATAAACACATTTGAAAACTCAGTCAATGCATTTTTAGGACGCAATAAATTGTTTGCCGTATCCTGTTTAATTGTTGCTTTTTGATAATGCGAGATTTTATATTTCGGCATAAATGCAGAATCAACACCTCGCAAAGCATCTATTTCTTTCCATATTTTTATTGCTAAATCTTCGTCTTTCATTTTATTTTTATAATCAGATATAACCGCGGTAATCATTCCGTTGTTTACAAAAACAAAATCAGCAATTCCGTTTTTTTGAGCCACAAAAGATGCTCCCCTCGGTAAAAATATGGTTTGAGATGTAAAATATGTTATATTTACTGTTTGAGAATATTCAAGACGATTTACTGATATAAATTTGGCGCAATCATAATTATCCATTGCCAATATTACTTTATCATTTTTTGTAATATCTACTTTGTATTCGCCAAAATCGAGTAATGTCACCCTACCATTTTCGGTTTTCATATCTTTTAACATTGAATTTAATTTTATTTCATCGGCTTTAGCTGATAAAACATTTATAATTCTTTGTGAAATATCACCTTTAGAAAACCAAACTTTTCTTTTAGACTTTGTAAAAGGAAATAACATCCGTAAAATATTATGTTTTATTTTATAAGCAACCTCATTTGCCTGTGTATTACAAAATGCTTTATATAAAATATTTCTATTTCTAAACAATGCGTTATCCACAACGGAATATTCACTATCAACAAAATATTTTGTATATTCCCATTCATCTTTTTTTACAAAAGATGACATAAATTTATTAGCCCCGATTATCGTATGAACGGCATTATCAAGTTTGCACTTAAATTTATCATCATCATATGAAAAAGCTCTACCGCCGAGAATATTTTTAGCCTCATAAACAACAACTTTTATATTTTTATTTTTTTTCAAAAACCACGCACAAGAAAGTCCGGAAACTCCTCCGCCTATAATATGATATGTTATTGAATTACCAGCCAAAAAATTATCTCCCCATATATGCCTTCAAAGCCAAAAACAATTTAGTTAAACGACCCACTTCCGGTTTAGGAGATATAACTTCCCAACCTCTGTTTTGCATAATATCAAAATAACGTTTATAGATATATGCCAAAGCCTTTATACTGCGAGATATTTTCTTATCCAACTTATTTATCAATGTAAAAGATTGTTCATAATTTTGCGCGGCAATTTTTGCCAGTTCTTCTCTGGCAACAGATAAATTTTTATTTATTATTACATCTTTAGGTGCAAATGTTTCGATACCGGCTTTTTGTAAAAATTCTTTAGGAATATACAATCTGTCTGATATTGCATCTTCTTTAACATCTCGCAAAATATTCGTTATTTGCATTGCAACGCCCAATGATGTTGACAAATCCTTTATTATATTCTCATCCTTGCACCCCAAAATGCGTAAAGACATACTTCCCGGCGCACACGCCACACCTTGACAATATTTATAAAAATCATTCAAACACGGCGCCTGTATCGGATTAGGCAAATCCATAGAAATACTATCTATTAATGAGGTTAAATCTGATTTTGGAATATTAAAACGCATACAATTTTTATAAATATTTCTTCCAATGCATGAGGCGGGAACTTTTTTGTCATATATATTATCTATTTCTTTGCGCCAAGCCTCCATCAATTCCATTTTTTGAGATAAGGCATCATTACCGTCAACAATATCATCTATGTGACGACAAAAAGCATATAACGTATATATTGCTTTACGCTCTTTACTTGGCAGTATATGCATTCCCCAAAAAAAAGAGCTGCCTGATTTTTTGACAATTTTTTTTATAGATTTATTCATAAAATACGTCCTTAACGAACTTTTTTACAAAAAACAGAAGCGAAAAATCCGACAACTAATGCTTTTATCCATGATAAAACAGTCGGCTTCGGTGATTTTTGTAAAATATCAACCTTTTTATACCTTTTTATCATAGAATTAGTTAAAGAAAGAATAATACAAATTTCAAATCTTAATGAAAAACTTTTTATCAGACCGGGTAAAATTTTAGCATCATCTTGCATTTTTTCCAAACGTTGAACAATATCATTCAACATTTGTTTAACTTCCGGTTTTGTATAAGACAAGCCCAAATCACTTTCTCGGACATTATATTCTTTCATGATTTCTGATGGAATGTATACTCTTCTCAAAAAACTTAAATCTTCTTTTATATCGCTTAAATGATCAATTATTTGCAGCAAAACACATAAATTTTCGGCGGGTAAATATGTTGAAACATTTTCATTTGATATGGCCAACATAAAACGCCCGACAGGCGATGCCGAATAACGACAATAATCAATCAATTCTTCCCATATTTGAATTTTTATATCTGAAGCATCTTTTTCAAAAGCTTTTAATAAATCGGTATATAACGAAGCATCAAGATTTTCTTTAACAAACATTTTGCCTAAATTACGAATCAAAAGAAGATTGTTGCCGCTTTCAGGGGTTAAAAAAGCTTTGCTTATATCTTCCAATTTGTTTAATTTTTGATCTTTTGACAACACGTTAGAATCAGCAATATCATCAGCAAATCTGGCTGCTTGATAATACATATCAACAAGATATTTCATCTTTGGAGCAACCATCATACCGACCGGAAAATTTTCATTATGATAAGTAATTTCATCACTCATTTTTTATATCCTTATTTTTTCAACCCATAATTTTATGTCATTAAGAGCCCTTTTACAATACAAAATTTTTCTATCCATTCCTTTTATTTTCCTAAATTTACCATTAGAAGTAATCTCACCGGAAATAAGAGGAAACAATCCGAAATTAACGTTCATCGGCTGATAATCATCAATATTTGTATCATCACGAAGATGTTTGTAAACAGCCCCTATTGCCGTTGTTTCCGGAGGATAAAAAACTTCTTCTTCCAATAATTCACATGCCTTAAAATATCCTGCCAACAGGCCTGTTGAAGCACTTTCGACATATCCCTCACAACCGGTAATTTGACCGGCAAAACTTATATTCGGCTTCGCTTTTAAACGCAAATTATCGTCAAGAAGTATAGGAGATTTAATAAATGTATTTTTATGAATTCCGCCTAAACGTGCAAAAACAGCTTTTTCAAGTCCGGGAATCTTTCTAAAAATTCGCTCTTGTTCGCCATATTTCATTTTTGTTTGAAATCCGACCATATTACGCAAAGTATCTTCTTTATTATCTTGGCGCAACTGAACAACCGCATAGGGCTTATCTTCAGGATTATTTGAATTAGTTAAACCAACCGGTTTCATCGGTCCGAAAAGAAGTGTATCTTTTCCTCGTTCGGCCATAACTTCAATAGGAAGACATCCATCAAAATATGACGCCTTTTCAAAATCATGAAACTCTACTTTTTCAGCATTTATCAGGTCATCTACAAACTGATAATATTGCTCCTCGTTCAAAGGACAATTAATATAATCAAATTTATCACCTTTATCATACCTTGATTGATACCAAGCTTTCGAAAAATCGATACTATCTTTATAAATAACCGGCGCAATAGCATCAAAGAAATTAAGCCCCTCGTCTTTTACTTCATCTAATATTGATTTTATTAAATCAGGCGATGTTAAAGGGCCGCTGGCAACAATTGTCGAAGTATCATCTTCCGGAAGCCTGCAAACTTCTTCATTTATAAACTCAATATTTTTATGACTGCGTAATTTGGTATCGACATATTCGGAAAAACCTTCTCTATCAACAGCTAATGCGCCTCCGGCGGGAACTCTTGCGGCATCGGCAGCCTCCATTATTAAGGAACCAAGCAAACGCATTTCCTGATGTAAAACACCGATTGCGCTATTAGTATAATCATCACTGCGTAATGAATTAGAACAAACAAGTTCGGCTGACTTATTTGTTTTATGAGCCGGAGTTAACTTTATAGAGCGCATCTCATGAATTATTACTTTTATTCCACGATTAGCTAACTGCCATGCTGCTTCCGAACCTGCCAATCCTGCGCCTATTATATGTATTTCTTTATTTTCTGTCATAATGCAATGTTTTATAAAACTATTTGATTAAAAAGTAAATAAAAACTTATGTTTAATAAGTTGCGTATAGTATTTGCCAAGCTAAATAAATCAAACTATAATGGCAACGATGTTTTAATAAGGAAAAGTTAAACTTATGAATTTACGTTTTTGCTTTATATCAGTAATGGCAATTATGTTGAGTTTCTGCCCGTTTGCTTCGGCAAGCGAAGATTCTCCGTCACCTTTTCCCGACGATATGTATATTTCCGATTTACCTGATTTGCCGGATTTATCAGAGTTCCCCGAATTAACTACCGATGCCGAAACAAACACGGAAGGAGCTCCAAGTATAACATTATCAACCCCGATAAATATTCCGCCCGAAAATATCGAAATGGCAAACGAAACTGTCGCATCGGAAAAAAATATATCAGATAATAATGTTAATATCCCTTTGTCTGAAATGCCCGATGATAAAGATAAAACGGAAAATAACGAATCGGATACGCCAAAACCGATTTTCCTTCCCAACAAGCAAAATACTTCCGAAAAACAACCTTCTGCCATCAACACCAATAAAAGTTTAACTGAAACTTTGAAAAATGATAAAAAAGGAAATATTATTGAAGGCACATGGATTGAAAAACTTACCTCAATGAATCCTTTATCATCAACCGATAAAAATAACATCCAAACAAAAGAAGACATTGCGGAAGATGATTTGATTGCTTTAGTAAAAAAATCCAGAGGCAAAAATAAAAACGGCAAATCAAATGCATCTGTTTTTGATATCTCCGGAGTAATGTTGCGAATGAAGCTGAATCAAGTGGAAAAAATCTTAAAAAATCGCGGTTTTCAAAAAATAAATGCTAAATTTACCATTCCGAACTTTATAAAATGGCGTAATGAAGAGGCTTGTTCATCTCAAGGAATAGTCGGATTTGAACGCGTGCAATCTTGTATCAATACAATGGCCAAAAAAGACGGATATGAATATGTATATTTCTTAAAATATGCCAAATTTGATTCAAAAGAAGAAATAGAAGTATATTTAACAAGTAATTTTACCGAAAATAAAGTATATAAAATTATATACAGATCCAAAATTCCGGCCATACCCGGTAATTCTCAAAAAGCAATTTATATGCGTAATTTAAAAGTTTATGATTTTTGGAAAAAAATTAACCAAAAATATGGCGAACCGGATAACAAATCCAATGTTACTTGGGGATTGGGCGGTAATAAACCATTCTTAAAAGCCGCTACCGGTTATTTACTTTTAAAGGATCCTATGTTCGTTGAAATGGACTATACGCGAATGTCTCGTGAAGATCAACGTTTTGTTCATAGTGACTTTTATAATTTTTAATATAGTGAGCTAATAAAATGAATAGTAATATTGTTTGCGAATTGATTTGTACACGTTTAAGCCATGATATTGTCGGAAATATCGGAGCCGTTGCCAATGCTGTCGAGCTTTTGGAAGAAGGTGATATGGATTTTATTGATGATATAAAATCAATCTTAAATGTAAGCTCTAAAACTTTGGCCGCAAGATTAAAATTTTTCAGAATGACTTTCGGGCTTGATAATGCAAATTTGGAAAATAAAGATATTGTTACTAAAACTGCTCAAGATTATTTACTTACTTTAGGAAACAAAGATTTTCCGATAAATTTGAATTTTAATGTTGCCAACCCGAACAATGTTAAAAATGCACTGCTTATGGTCATGATAATGGGAGATATTTTAATTCGTGGCGGAAATATTCATGTTGAAGAAAAACAAAATTCTTTAATCGTAAAAATTGATAAAAACGCTAAAATCTCAACAGATAAACTAGAAAAAATATCTTCTTGCTTAAATAGTTCAGATATACAACCTGATGCCGGATCAGCTCATATTACGGCCCTGTGCGAATATAATAAAAACAAACAAATAAAATTACTGCAAGATGATAATTATATTATGATTGTTATGGAGTAAAAAATCAAATGTCCAGTTGTATTATTGCCGATGACTCTAAAATCATAAGAATGCTTCTATCCAAAATCATGAGTAATTTCGGATATGAGGTTACTGAAGCAGAAAATGGTGAAGATTTATTAAGGCAATGCGCCAAAAACATACCAAATTTAATTATTTGCGATTGGAACTTGCCCTTAATCGACGGAATTGATGTTTTATTAAAAATACGCTCGGATAAAAAAATAAAACAACCTTTTTTCATTTTTTGTTCGTATATTACTGATACCAATATTATATCTCAAGCTCTTAATGCCGGTGCCGATGATTTCATTATGAGACCTTTTGATGAAGATATTATCGCTTCAAAACTCAAAATATTAAAAGTATTAAAGGATAGATAATATGCGCAGACAAGATTTTTCATTATTACTAAATCTGTTAAAAGATAAAGCCGGATGGGAGTTTAATGAAGCTCAATATTTTATTATTGATAAAAAAATAAACAATTTTATAAGAGAAAAAAATTATACCTCTATAGAAGATTTAATTGATGAATTAAGATCAGGAAACAGACAACTTATTTCTCAAGTTGTTGAAGCTTTGTCTTTTTCAGATACGGCATTTTTCAGAAATTATGATGTTTTTTTTCAATTTGAAAATACCATTCTTCCGAAACTGAAGGAAAAATGTCGAGCTGCAAAAAAATTAAATATATGGAGTTTGGGCTGTTCTACCGGACAAGAAGCTTACTCCATTGCCATGTCTATTGATAAAAACAGTAAAATATTTTCTAATTGGAATATAAACATTTTAGCATCTGACTTATCATCTTTAGCAATAAGCAAGGCTCAACATGGCGTTTATTCTAATTTTGAAGTTCAAACAGGACTGAATGCCAAAATGATACTTGATTATTTTACAAAATCAGGTGATGCATGGATTATCTCTGATAAAATTAAAAAAATGGTTGAGTTCAGATGCTATAATCTTTTGGAAGAAGCTATTGTCAGATCTAAATTTGAAGTAATATTTTGTCGCAATGTATTACGTTATTTTACACAAGATCTTCAAGATGAATTACTTAAACGTATCTGCGAAAAACAACCGCAAGGCGGATATCTTTATTTAGGCAAAGGCGAAAATATTCAAGCTGTCGAAAAATATTATCACAAAATTGATAACAACGGAACATATATTGCCGTGGGAAATACCGAAACAAATACATCTTCCGGTAATTTAGCCGTAAGCAACATTAATAGCAACGAGCCGCCTTCTTTTATCAAACCGATAGGTTTATAATATCATAAAAAACACGTAACCTTTCGGATTATATTTTCAATATTATCTAAAACAACATTTACCGGATTATTAAAATTAAATTCTATTCCCGGTGATATATAGCCTTTGTGTGTGTTTTTATCATAATAGCAATACGGAGTTGAAAACCAATTCAAATATTTCAAACTATCATCAATATGAATATTTATTTTACTGCGACGACAAAAATCTCCTTTAGCCATATTCCATAAATTTTCCGGAATAATTAAATTACCGCTTTCATCTTGTATAATTTTTCCCATAGCCTGATAATAATCAGATACGGCAAAACACATATCATAAGGTATATTATTTAACTTTAAATTTTGTTCCACCAAAATTTTAGGACCTCCGGTTATAATAAAAACAAGATGTCCTCTTTGTTTTGCTTGTCTGCAAAATAGAGAAAAATAATCAATATTTTTATCAATTACCCCATGATAGTCCAAGCCGATTTTCAGCTCATGACTATTTATCATTTTTATCTCCGAAATATTCCTGCCATAAATCTTTTACAGAATTAGGGCTTAATGCCGACAAAGGATTAATATCTATTACAGGTTCATCAATATTTCCGGCTATTTGATAATTTACCGCAAATATTGTACCATCTTTTCCGCTAAGTAATGTTCCGACTAACGGTATCTTACCCAAAAATGTATTTAGGCCATATGCCGGCGCAACCAATCCTCTGATATCAAACTCCTGATATTTAGTATTATAAGCCCCATTTAATGAAATTCCTATAACATTACCGAATGCTCGAGCTTCTTTTAATATAAACATTGATGACTTATATTCAAACGGCGCATCAAGATGAGTAAAGGCTATTCCGTCACCGGACAACATATCCACAATTCCGGTAAATGAGGCTAAAGTTAAAAGTTTTGCAAAAACATTGGTTTTTACCACATTAAAATCTCGAGCTTTTGCATGTCCGATGAATTTCTTATCAGCTTGACGTTTACCATTTATACTTAAAGTTCCACCTCTGACATAATCATATAATCTTAAAAATCTTAAAGTTTTACCGGCATCATTACTTTCTATATCAAGTAAATACTCATTATTAGGTCTGGGAGTATAATCAAGTTTTAAGTACAATTTCTTATCAGGTGCATTTTTATTAGGCTTAAAATCACCGACCAAATGCATTTCTTCAACGCCTGTTTTATTCAATATTTTAGCGGAACCGGCAAAATTTCTTATCGAAACCATATCGTTGGTCCAAAGCTTATCAACCGCAATATTAATGTTGGCAGACGGTACATTATCCCATATATTTTCGTCTTCATTTTCTTTTGTACCTTGTTTAAGTAAAGCTTCACGTCGCTTACGATTTTCTTCTATATCATCTTCGTCACGAGCAAAGAAATCTGACAAATCATAACTTGAACCGGAAACAATAATTTTTATGGCATCAGTTTTTTGGTTGCTAAAATCAATTTTAGCTTTAGCATTTGTTTTTGGACCTTTAATACTCTTAATATCAATAATATTTATACTTCCGTTATTATCAAAGAAGACTTCTCCGTTTAATTTAAAATCAGGTTTTGATAATGAAAATTGAGGTATTGAAGATATTTGTGAACCGTTAATATTTATTTGCGCCATTATTTCGCCATTGATTTTCGATTTCTTCTCAAAACCCAAAAATCCGTAATCAATCATCGTGTCTTTTAAATCACCATGTACATCAACAATGGTTTTTTTATCAGGATATATCGTAACAATAGCTTTAGTCGGAATTGTACCTTTTATATATGGTGAAGATAAAATTGCAACATCAAGTCCCAACTTTTGTTTTAATATATCATCAAAACTGAAACTTATCTGATATCTACGTTGATAGTCTTTAGCTTCAAATTTTTCATTCCACAATAAATTAAGAGGTAAACCGTCAATATTAGCAACACCGGATATGTTCATTTCTTTGTTATTTAAATTAAAGTTTATACTTTTAGCTTCAAAATCCTTATCCTTTATAACATCTTTAATTTTGACATCATTTAAAACCGCATCAACTTTTACTTCTATACTTTTAGGATCTAAATCTTGTCTTAACTCAAACGCCAACATTAAATCTGCCACAGCACTTCCCTTAATTATATCGGCATCTATACCTAGCTCACTTGTATATTTTAGCGGTTCGTGATCAATAAGTTTTAAAATATCAGGAATTGTTCCGGTGGCATTTAATTCCAGCTTCAAAAAATTATCTTCTTTATTTAAATCATACAAATCAACGTAACCGTAATTTAACACAACATCATCTGATTTAGCTTTATTCAAATCAATTCGTATATTTTTTTCACTAAACGAAGCTTTACCATATATATTACTTACTTTAGGCATTGTATCTAAATATATTAAATTGCCGTTTTCAACATCGGCTTTACCGGATAGACTGTCAAATGAAAGTGTTTTATCTTTTTTATCATAAGCAAATTTAAATACAAAATCGCCATTTTTAATTTTTCCGCCGGATAAATTTTCTTTACACCAAGTCCAGGCCTTTTCTCCAAAATATTTTGGCCAAAAACGACTTAATTTATCTGTTTCCAGTTCGTCTACTTTTGCGGTAATATTTATTTTTAATTTTTCTTTATCAGAATTTACAAGCCAGTCCTTAAGACCTTCGACATTTAATCCGAGTGACGCCGTTTGATTATCAAGATTTAATCCGGCATCCGTTATTTTTATTTGTTCCAAATCACCGTTTAATTCACCTTTTAATATAAGACCGGATATATCATAAGCATAATTATCATCATTGGCAAATTTAATTGTTCCCTTTTCGCCATTTAGCTCAAAGTTTATTTTATCAATAATCTTGGAGCTGTTTTCTATAATATTATTCTTATATTTTGAAAAATCATGAAAATTAAATGAGGTATTAAAATTACCGTGAAGCGGAATATTTATATTATTAAATTCTTTTGACGCTTCGTTCGAAGTAATAATATCCAATAATTCAGCAGGAATTAAATCAGAAAAATAAAATCTTAAATCAGCCTGTGCTTTTTTATAATTATATTCAACATTTAAACCAAGTGATGATGTGGAATTAGAAAACGGCATAAGAGCATTTATTTCTGTTTTTAGATTCATCAAACCGCGATTAAAATGATAATTAACATCTCTAAACAACCATTTCTTACCGAAATCAACTTCTAAAACTTCTACATCTGAATGAGTAATACTTATATCATTAATGTAGCTTTCAGGATAAATATTATCTTCAGAGTTAAATCTGTCCCAAAATTGAGATGCTAAATCATAATAATATTCCAATTTTTTTTGATTTATCTCATCAAGTGATTTTTTATCTTCTAAATTATATTTATTATATACATAGATTTTCGGATGATCGATATCTATTCTGCTTGGCGCAATAACCCCTCGAAGTAAGGCTTTTACACTAAAAGAAAGAGATACTTTCGGAGCGGTTATGGTTATAACATTTTCCTTTTTATAAACCACATTACTGGCGATGATTCTTAAAGGTTGAACTGAACGAACAAGCTCAAGATATACTCCGTCTAAAGTAACCTGATAATCTGTATCATCATGATTTAGTGCTTTTACTATATATGGTTTTAAAAACGGAATTGCGATTGAGCCTCTATACAACTGCCATATAAACAACAGCAAACCCACCAGTATTATTACGCCGGTGAAGTCTGCTATTTTTCGAATTGTATAATTTCGGCTACTTATTTTTTTCATTATCTTTTAACCAGATCAATATATCTTTCCAATTTTTATGATCATACAAATTAGAATGTTGTGCACTGCCATATACAATCATTTTTTTGGGTCCCTTGACCAATGCAAATAATTCTTCTGCCCTTTTAAGCGGCACAACCTTATCTTTGGCTGCGGCCACAACAAAAACCGGAATATCTATTTGCGATATTTTTTGAGTATTGTCATATTTGTCTTTAATTATAGTTGAAAACGGAAATAAATTTATAAAACGTTGTTTAACAACATTTAAAACACTATCAAACGGAACTTCTAAAATTAAAGAAGCAAATTTATTCTCTTTACCTAAAGTATATGCCGTATGAATAGATGTATAACTCCCTAAAGACATTCCGTATAATATCAAATTTTTATTTAAATAACCTTGTGAATTAAGATATTTAACGGCAGAAATTGCATCTTCTCCCAAATTTTTTTCATTAATATCTCCTTTAATTCCGCCAAAACCTCTATATTCACCGATAAATACACCATATCCTTCTTTTACAAATGGGGTTAACTTATGATAAAATTTTTCTATATTATGTGAATTACCATGGAAAAATACTATAATTTTATCATTTTCAGGCTCAATAAACCATCCGTATAATTCCGTATTATCAGATGATTTATATTTTACCTCTTTAGCCGGAAAATCATTAGCATTAGCTTTTTTAATATCCGCTTTTTCCGTTGTCGGATTATAAAAATAAATTTGAGGATAAAAATATACACTGAAACAAAACAATGACCATAAAGATATTAAACCAATACTAATTATTGCTATAATTTTTTTAGTCATTTTTTCCTCCTAAATTATCGGCTAAAGCTGCTGATAAAAATAAGTCTATATCTCCATCCAAGACAGCTCCCGTATCTGAGGTTTCAACTTCGGTACGTAAATCTTTTACCATTTTATACGGTTGTAAAACATATGAGCGAATTTGATAACCCCAACCGTTTTCTCCCTGATTATCTCGCTGTTCTTCCACTTTGGCCTCGCGTTTTTTTAATTCTATTTCATATAAGCGAGCTTTTAACATTTTCCATGCTGCTTCTCGGTTTTGAAATTGAGAGCGTTGATTTTGACATTGAACCACTATACCTGTAGGCTGGTGAGTAATTCTAACGGCAGAATCCGTTTTATTAACATGCTGACCGCCTGCCCCCGAAGCTCGATAAGTGTCAATTCGGCAATCTGCTTCATTTATGGTTATCTCTATATTATCATCAATTACCGGATATACCCCTACTGATGCAAAACTTGTATGACGTCGAGCATTACTGTCAAACGGAGATATACGAACCAACCGATGAACTCCTGTTTCTGATTTTAGCCAACCATATGCATTATGCCCGCTTATTTTGAGAGTCGCCGATTTAATACCGGCAACATCACCTTCGGTTTCTTCAACATATTCAACTTTATATTTATGAGCCTCGGCCCATCTCGTGTACATACGAAGCAACATCTCTGCCCAATCTTGAGCCTCTGTTCCACCGGAACCTGAATGTACCTCCAAAAATGTATCATTGGCATCAACTTCACCTGATAACAATGCCTCTAATTCGGCATGCTTTACTTCTGATTGCAAATCACAAAGTTGAGAAAATATTTCATCCAATGTTACATCATCATTTTCGGCTTCGGATAATTCGGCTAACTCTTTCAAATCAGTTTTTGATTGCTGCATTTGATTATAATTATTCAAAGCACTTTCTAACGTATTTTTTTCACGCGTAAGCTTTTGTGCTTTATCCGGATTTGACCACAAATCAACATCAGCAGTTAAACTTTCTAACTCTGATAAACGCAAACATGCATTATCATAGTCAAAGAGACCTCCTCAGCAATTCTAATGATTGCTCTATTTGTTGCAATTTTTCATATATGTCTGCTCGCATATATTATCTCCTTAATATTCGGTTCCTAATTGAATTTCATCATCCATAGTATCTTCATAAGTTATGGGCGAAACAGTTTGAAGAGAATTTCCTTCAATATTAATATCACTTTCCTGTCCTATAACTTTTTGTTTAGCTTTTCTCAATGCCATTTCCGGCTTTAATGCTTCCCAAATAACAACATTATCATTAGGTGTAGCCGGTTTTCCGGTTTGATGATTAACTCTGACTAATTTTATACCACTCGGAATTCTAAACGGAACATCGGCGTATTCCTGCATGGCCTGTTGCATAAAATCGTAAAATATAGGTAATGCAGCAGCCGCTCCTGTTTCATATTTACCTAAAGTTCTGGGATTATCAAATCCGACATAAACAGCTACAACCAAATCCGGTGAAAATCCTACAAACCATGCATCTTGGTTCTTATTGGTAGTACCGGTTTTTCCGGCCAAATGTTTTCCTAATGTACGCAAACGAGCACCTGTTCCATGCTGTACAACACCTTCTAAAATTGAAACCATCTGATATGCGCTTAACGGATCTATTATTTGTTCTCTGCTGTCAGAAAGTTCCGGAACTGTTTGATTTTCCCATTTTTCAACGGAACAATTCAAACATTCTCTACTATCATGCTTATATATGGTCAAACCCTTACGATTTTGAATACGTTCAATCAAATACGGCTCAACCTTTTTACCTCCGTTTACGATCATTGAATAAGCTGATACCATATTTATCAACTTGGTTTCACCGGCGCCCAAAGACATTGATAACAACTGCGGTAAATCAGAATTTATTCCCATTTTTCTGGTTGTTTCGGCAACTTTATCCATTCCGACATCTTGAGCTAATCTAACGGTCATTAAATTACGCGATTTTTCAATACCTTGACGAAGTGTCATCAGACCGTAAAATTTCTTTGAATAGTTAACCGGTTTCCATAACGGTTGACCTGCTCCCTGATCTAATACAAAAGGTGCATCCAAAATTAAATCAGTAGGTTCATATCCGTTTTCTAAAGCTGTCAAATAAACTATGGGCTTAAATGAAGAACCTGTTTGACGTTTGGCTTGAGTTGCTCTGTTATATTGCGATTTTTGAAAAGAATAACCTCCAACCATTGCTTCAATTTTTCCGGTATGAGGATTCATGGCAATCAAAGCACCTTCAACATTAGGAAGTTGTCGCAAATAAAAACTGTTCTTCGGCATCTTACGAGCAGATGTATCCTTTTCGGCAATTTGCTCAACAATAATAACATCTCCTTTGGTCAGTACTTCGGAAACTTTTTTAGGTTGCCCACCGACATATTGATTTTTTAAATTTTTCTTGGCCCATGCTAAAACAGTAAGAGGAATTTCACCCTTTTCTCCCGTCTTTAATTGTATTTCTGCTTTGTCATTACTGACAGACGTAACAACAGCAATTTGCCAAGAAGGTTTGCTTCCGCCGGGAAGTTCAATTTCTTTTAAAGTTGTTACCATATTCTCATCTAAAGGAATATTTTGTAATGCTCCGCGCCATCCATGACGTTTGTCATAATTTTCAATTTCTTTAATAAATGACTTCGTTGCATATTCCTGTAATTTCGGATTTAAGGTAGTTCTGATTAACAGACCGCCCTCATATAGAGCATCTTCACCAAATTCTTTTTTAACCTGACGACGAACATCTTCACTAAAATATTGCGAATAGCGAACCAACTCATATTTATTATCAGCAACGGCCAGCGGTTTTACTTTAGCCGCTTCGGCTTGTTCTTCGCTTACATATCCGTCTTCTTTCATACGATCAATAACCCAATTTCGACGAAAAATAGCGGCATCATACTTGGTTTTCGGATTATAATTATTCGGTCCCTTCGGCAAAGCAGCTAAATAAGCTATTTCTTCTAAAGTAAGTTCATCTAATGACTTATTAAAATAATTTATAGCTGCTGCAGCAACACCATAAGCACGATTACCCAAATAAATTTCATTCAAATAAAGTTCTAAAATATGCTTTTTACTAAATGATTGCTCTATTCTGATAGCAAGTAATGCTTCTTTGATTTTACGCTTGTAAGATAATTCTGACGAAAGCAAAAAGTTTTTGGCAACCTGTTGTGTAATTGTTGATGCACCGGTAGGTCTGCGACCGGTACCGATATTTTTAATATTAACCAAAATTGCACGAGTAATACCGGCAAAATCAACACCGAAATGTGAATAAAAATTTTTGTCTTCTGCTGAAATAAAAGCCTGTTTTACTAAAAGAGGAATTTTTTCTTCCGGAACAAACAAACGCTTTTCTGCCGCATATTCAGCCATAAGCTGTCCATCACCGGCATATAGTCTGGTAGTTACTTTAGGTTCATATTTTGCAAGCTGTTTATATTCCGGCAATTCTTGAGATATTTGCCAAACAGAAGTAATAACCAAAATAAAGGCAACAACCGCAAAAAAGAAACATGTGCTTAAGAAAGACGAAAGTGATTTTAACATACTCAAAGACCATACAGAAAACGTTATTTTTCACTATTATGTTTAATAAAAAAATATCACTCTGTCAAACATTAATGCTTGGGGTTTTGGAAAAATTTATTTACAGCTTTTAAAGTTGCTTTGGCTAATTTTTTACGATAGTTTTTTTGACGCAACAATTTTTCTTCTTCAGGATTTGAAAGATAACCTAATTCTAACAAAACAGAAGGAACATCGGGAGCTTTTAACACTGCAAATCCGGCAAAACGATGAGTATTACTCACTGTCTTTACTATTTTTGACATTTCCGCACTTAAAAAGTTAGCAAATTCGGAAGATGAATTATTAGTTTCTCTTTGAGCAAGATTTAATAAAATATCACTAACCTCTTTAGTATGGTCGGCAAAATTTAAACCGGCAACAATATCCGCTTTATTTTCTTTTTCAGCCAAAGCTGCAGCTTCTTTATCCGATGCGGTTTCAGACAAAGTATATACCGACAAGCCTTTAGCCTTGCGGTTTCTGGCACTATCAGCATGAATCGATATAAACAAATCGGCATCTTTTTTACGAGCAATTTTTACTCTATCTCGAAGAGGAATAAAAATATCACGATTTCTGGTTAAATAAACTTTATATTTTGAATTCGTTTCAAGCTCGGCTTTTAACTCTCTGGCCATTTCTAAAGTTATTTTCTTTTCATATGTTCCCTTATAACCGATAGCACCGGGATCAACTCCGCCGTGTCCGGCATCAATAACTATAATTTTACGTTTACTTTGTTGAGCCGAAGTTTGTTTTTTCGGCAAAGCATTATTTTCAGGCAATATCTCATTTTTATTAAATGATTTACTACTCAAAGAATTTTGATTTCCTAATTTTGCCAAAAAATCACGTTCGGATGAAAGTTCCAAATCGATAGCAAAACGCCAACCGAAACCGCTTTGCGGAGATAAAACAAAAGCTTTTTTTACCAAAACAGGCTTTTTCAAATCAAATGCTATTCTGATACCGTTTACACCGGAAGAACCTACTCTGATATTCTCAACAAAAACATTTTCATCTTTATTATTGCTGACGGCTTGAGAAACATCCACACCTTTAACATCAACAACCAAACGATTGGGCTCACTTAAAGTAAAAACATTGTAATCAATATCAGAATCGGCTTCAAATACTAAACGAACATTGCCGGAGCCCTGTCCTATTCGTAAATTAGTTATTCTACCGGCAAACGCATCTGAAGCAAACACAAAACAACAAATTGCAAACATTGTTGCAACCGCCAATTTTGTTAAATATTGCTTCATTTTAATCATTTTCACTCCTAATCACCCATTTTATTCAGTGTAACAAACACTTGGTTTATAATCTATTAAAAAAAATAATCAAAATATAAAAAATGTTGTTGAGTTTTAAATAAATCCGTATATGCTGTCTTTAGTTTATAAGAACTTTTGTATCGGGACAGATCTCTTTTTATATGACTGAGGGTTTGAGGTCTGATTTTGATACCGCCGTCTTTTCATTATGATCAGATAATGCACCTTATAAACTAAAAAAATTGTATTTTTACCGCGAGGTTTTTAAAAAGTTTTTTATTAAGACAAACCGCCAATTAATAACAATAACCAACAGGTTTGTTTACTAATTTCGACAAGGCTTAAAATCATAAACAACGAAGTCTTGCTTTCGAAAAACAAGTCAAATGAAACAGTCAACAGAACTGTATTTATAGCATTTGATAATGTTTTCTTTTTAAACCTCCGGATTACGTAATATAAAACTTTCGTTATATATGCGGAAGACAGTAAATATGGAGATTTTTATGACAAAACGTATGTTAATTGATGATACACAACCGGAAGAAACAAGAGTTGTGGTTGTAAACGGAAACAAACTTGAAGACGTAGAATTTGAAAGTTCTAACCGCAAACAAATTAAAGGGAATATTTATCTTGGCAAAATTATGCGTGTAGAACCTTCTTTACAAGCTTGTTTCGTTGATTACGGCGGTAACAAACACGGATTTATGGCTTTTGGCGAAATTCATCCTGACTACTATAATGTTACAGACGAAGTTGTTGCCGAAATCGAAAAAGAAGTTGATGAAATTATCGAAAACAAAAAACGTATAATCAAAGAACGAGAACTTGAACGTGAACGCAGAGCTTTGGAAAGAGCAAAAGCTCGTGAAGAAGCTTTACGTGCAAAAGCTGAAGCAGAAGCCGCCGCACCGGCTGAAAACGAAGCCGAAAAAGAAAACGAAGCCGAAAATAAAGATGAAAATATTGAAAATTCCGATAACAATGAAACAAACGTTCAAGAACAAATCATCGAAGAAACAAATAATGAAACCGTTGAAATAAGCAAACCGGAAGTTGCAACAATAAGTGAAGAAGAATATATTGCCGAAGAAGAAGCTAAAGAAGAAGAAAACGGTAAAAGAAAAACAAAACGCAGAGTTTTAAAAAAGAAATTTCGCAAAAAATTTTCTCCCGAAGAAAACAAAGAACAAACGGAAGAGCTTAAAGTATTAGCCGAAGATTTTGGCTTGGAAGAAGAAGTTGTTTCTCAAAAAATCGAAGAAAATTGTGAAAATACTTCAACATCATTATCCGAAAACAATAATGATGAAGACGATGAAATACAAGATAAATATAATGATAATGATGAATCTTTTGACGATGATGACGATGATGATGAGGATAATCTTGATTTTGAATTACAAAGAAAACTCATAAAATCGAGAAAACTGTATCATCGCCATAAAATACAAGATGTGATTAAAGAAGGTCAAACGGTATTAGTTCAAGTAGTAAAAGAAGAACGTGGAAATAAAGGTGCTGCTTTGACCACTTATTTATCTTTAGCCGGAAGATATTGCGTTTTAATGCCAAATCGTATTAAAAGTGGTGGTGTTTCTCGCAAAATTACCAATGCTTCCGACAGAAACAGATTAAAAGGTATTGTTAAAGAACTGCCTCTTAATCCTGATATGTCCATCATTGTGAGAACTGCCGGCGAAGAAAAGACAAAGGGTGAAATCGTTCGCGACTATAACTATCTTATCAGAGCTTGGAATAAAATAAGAATCGACTCTCTTAAAAGTAAAGCTCCTCAAATGATATATGAAGAAGGAAATTTAATTAAACGCGCTCTTCGTGATATTTATAACAAAGAAATTTCCGAAATTTTGGTTGCCGGAGAAGATGCTTATAAATTAGCTAAAGATTTCTTCAAAATTTTATCACCACACAATTTGAAAAAAATTAAGAGCTATCGTAATAATGATATGCCTTTGTTCCAACGCTTTCAAGTTGAAGGACAATTAGATAAATTACATGATGCAAATGCTCAATTAGAATCCGGCGGATATTTAGTTATCAACCCGACAGAAGCTCTTGTTTCTATTGATGTTAACTCCGGCCGTGCAACCAAAGAAAAAGATTTGGAAGAAACCGCGTTAAAAACAAATTTGGAAGCTTGTGACGAAATTGCCAGACAATTACGTCTTCGCAATTTGGCAGGTCTTGTCGTTATTGACTTTATTGATATGGACGAACCGGCAAATAATCATGCGGTCGAAAAACGTATGAAAGAGGCTTTGAAAAAAGATCGTTCTCGTATTCAGGTCGGGAAAATGAGTATTTTCGGCCTGTTGGAACTTTCTCGTCAACGTATGCATTCGGCATTTTGGGAAAGCAATTATCAAGTTTGTCCATATTGCCACGGTAAAGGTATTACAAGAACTTTAGAATCTGCCGGCGTGTATATCTTGCGCACTATTGAAGAAGAAGGATGTAAAAATCGCTCTTCCAAAATTACGGTTTATGTTCCGACTGATATTGCGGTTTATCTGCTTAATCAAAAGCGTAAAACTTTAGTCGAATTGGAAAACAAATACAAAATGGAAATTGCCGTTTGTGCAGATAACTCAATTAAATGTGTATCCGATTGCAAAATTGACAAAGTTAAAGCTGTTATAAAAGAAGAAAAACCTGTGGTTGAAGACAGTAAAAAAGAAGAAAAAACAAAGGAAAATACTAAAGTTGAAAATACTGTTTCGGAAGAAAACAATAATAAGTATAAAAAAGATAATGAAACAGAAACAGAAAACTTTAATTCAAAAGATGATGACAACTACAAAAATCGCAGAACCAGACGCGGAAAATTTGACAGACGCAGAAATCGTTATCAAAAAAATAATGACTTTGCTCATGATGAGGTAAAAGAAGAAAAACAAGAAGCCGTCATTTTGTATGATAGCCACAGCGAACAAAATGGTAGCACAAGCTCGGATGATAAGGATACAAAGAAAGGAAAATCCAATTGGTGGAAAAAACTTATCAAAGGTTAGTTTCTATCTTTTATGTTTTTGTTAAAGGGCTGATCAGCGGAATATTTCTGCTATCGGCCTTTTTACCATATAATGCCTTTGGTCGTGAGATAAAGCTTATATCCGATGAAGAAACCGAACA
>JAZQZB010000043.1:0-15242 GCA_045633825.1 Alphaproteobacteria bacterium
AAATATTTTGCTCCGCAAAATGAAGATATTAAACATATCTGCGATCATCCCGGTTGTAATAAGGCCGGAGAATATCGTGCGCCCAAAGATAGACGATTAAAAGAATATTATTGGTTTTGTTTGGATCATGTTCAGGAATATAATTCTAAATGGAATTATTACGGTGACAATGATTTTATTGAAGAAGAGAATATTCGTCAAAAATTTAAGTTTTCTTCGCATATAAAATATAATTTCGGTTTTGATTTTAGCGGAAGTTATGATTTTTTTGATAAATATTCTTATTCGGGGTCCGGTGATAATATAAGGCTTACCGCAGACGAAAGAGAGTGTCTTAAACTTATGGAATTATCTTATGATGATTTAAGCGCGGACAATTTGAAAAAAGCTTATAAAAAAGCCGTAAAAAAATATCATCCGGATACAAACAAAGCAGATAAGACTTTAGAAGAAAAGTTCAAGATGTTAAGCACCTCATATAAATCATTGTTAGGTAAATTATCTTAACGAGCTTTTATTTTTTTCAAAGAATTTTCGATTTTTTTGATTTTTTCTTTCTTTTCTTTTTTGTTTGCCTCGGTTTGATTCTTATTTTTATTTTCTTTTCTGCCCGACTTTTCTAAAATAAGTTTGGCAGCTTTAGAGTTGTTTTTTTCTTTGCCTATGTCAATAAAATCTTGTGATTTCATATTTTCAGATAATTTTTCAATATTATTTTCGGGAGAAAGAATTTTTGCTTCTTTCATTTTGTTTAACCCCTTAACCATATTTACAGATTCTTTTAATGAAAGATTATCTGTTTTGAGTTTTGTTTTTTTTGAAATATTTTTGAGCAATGTTTTTTCAAAAGTTTGTCCGTCAAAAGTAACATCTTGAGTTGTTTGTGTAATTATTTTTTTATCAACTCCTTTTAATCCGAAATCTTTTGATGTTTGTTCGGCTTTTAATATGTCTGCAACTTTTCCTGCAGTTTGTTGCATTGCCATATTATTAACTTCTTTAGATGAATTCAGACGAGTTTTTTCCTCATCGCTTAATACGCCGTATAAAGAAGATGACAAATCATCAAAATTAAAATCAAAAACAACGGTTGATTTTTCATCCTCTTCTTCATCTTCATCATCATATATATCGCGAATTTTATTTTGAATTTTTTTTAAATTCGGCAAAACAGGTTTAACCGGTTTGGCAACAGGTTTAAAAGATGTTTTATTCATATTATCGACTATAGATACTTTTTTTTGGTCTAATCTGCGAGAAACACGAGTATTTTTGGAAAAAGACTTTGATTTTTCCCAGTCGATATTAGAGTCTGTATCTTCATCGTTCATCATTTTATCCGAATATTAAATTAACAACAATTTTATTGTTACATAAATTTACCATTTAATCAATGCTTTTATAAACAATAAGAAGGGAGCTGTCTGACAAATTTTTAATGGAGAGCTGTAGGTTTGAGTTTTTTAGTCTTTTTAGTGTTATGGTTTTTGATGTTGTGTTTAATATGTTTGCACTAATACCTTTTTTTACGTCTTCCCACTCATCAATATCGGCAAAGAACGGTTGTTGACTGTTTAGGATTTCATCAAAAGTAGGTTCTTCAGCCAAGAAATTCTTATCAGCATCCCATAGCTTTATATAAGCATCATTATAAAAACTTAAACGTCCGTTAGATCCGAAGATAAGGATTCCGTCAAATAAACCGGCTAAAATTTCGTTTTGAACATTAATCAATGCGTTATATGCCGAAGTTGTCGCGATTCTGTCTGATATATCTTCAAAAGCAAAAACGATTCCTCCCATAGGGTAAGGAGCTCGCATTCTTCGCAATGTTTTTCCGTTGGGTAAGTGGAGCAAATCGCTGATCGGTTCTATAATTTGAGAAAACTTTTTTTGCTCGTCGATTTTATAAGATTTATAATCGGGAACTTCCGGTAACAAGCGTTTTTCTCTTATATAATCTAAAAATACGGGATAAGACGGGGTAGAGTTCAACCAATTAATGTCTAAATCCCATAAAGAAGCAAAAGCCTGATTGTTAAAGTGTAAATTCATGTTTTGATCAAATACGGCAAAAGCAGTTCCCAAGGCTTGCAAAATTTCCAGTTGAGCATTTTGATGTTGTTTTAAGTTTCTTTTTAATTCATCCAGCTCGTTTACATTAATTAAACAACCTGCGCTATAAGTTTTTTCAAGGTTTTGTTCCGGATAAAAAGGGGTTTCATAAGCTTCTGCGGCGATTCTTTCGCCTCCGACCACAACACCTGTCTTGGTTTTTGAAGGTCTTTTTGTTTTGTGAACTTTTGAAGCCAAATTACGAGAAATACTTTCTCCGTTTGTTCCGATTATTTCCGTTTGGCTTTCTGTACCGTTTATTTGGTTTTTATCGGTTAAAAATTCTGTAAATTTTTTATTGTGATAAGAGATATTAAGATTTTCATCCCTTAACCATACGGCAAAAGGAAGGTTGTTTAATAAATCTTGTTGAAGTAAAAATTTTTGCTCAAGAGATATTTTTTCTTTTTCCAACAGGTTGATTTTGTTTGTAGCAAAACTGACATCTCTAAACCAGATCATATCACAATAAATATTGCCGTCGGCCGCATTTATTCTTACCCCTTCAAGACGGATATACTTATTTGAAAATTTTAACAAAAAGTAATCTTCAAAAGCCACCCCTTCTTCTTTTAATAAGCCGACATATTTTAATATTTTTTTAGAATCATCTTTATAAAAATTTTTCAAAACATCATTGAAGTCAGATTTTGTTCCTTTTTCAAGTCCTAAAATAACGGCCAATCGTCTGGAACATCTTTCCGTAATATATTTTCTGGGGTCATTTACTTTTTCATCAGGATAAATAAAAGCAAAATAACCGTCATGAGAAGCGTATAATGTTTCTGCATAACGTTCTCGATCTCTGCGTAAAAAGTAATTTTTTTGTTTTAATTTCAAATTTAAAAACAGCAAAAACAACAAAGAAAGTAACAATAAGATGATGGTCGCGCCGATAATATACCAGAGTTCCGGTAGGGCATAAAACATATTTAAAAGCAACTCTTTATCCATAATGACCTTCTTTGCACTTAAAAAAATAATTGTATATTAATGGATTTTATTATATAAAAAACATTATTAAAACTTAAATTTTACTGTTGGTGGAAAAATGTATAATCTTGCTTTTGATACAACAGGTGCATCTTGCGGCATAATTTTACAAAAAGGTTCCGAGGTTGTTTCTGTTTTTGAAAAATCTATGGATTTTGGACAATCTGAAGAGCTAATGATTCAAATACAAAATATCTTAAAAAGCAATAATATCAGCTTTTTGGATATTGAAGCTTTGTTTGTTTGCGTTGGTCCCGGTTCTTTTACGGGGGTCCGTTCATCTATTTCGGCAGCCAGAGTTTTTAATATTGCATGTCCCAATTTAAAAGTAGGCGGAATATCCGCATTTGATGCTTATATTAATACTTTGTCTGAAGATGAATTGTCGGATATAAATGCGGTAATTATTGAAACTCGCCGAGATGATTTTTATATTCAGATATTTGATAAAAAATTAAATAAAATAAGTGATGCTTTAGCCTTAAATCGAGAAACAATAATCGAAGCTTTAAAAGAATTCGGATGTAGTGTTTCTTTGGTTGGTGATGGTGTCGAAAGATTTTTGATGCAGCCGAGCGGTTTAAACTTAAAATCTATAAAGATATTGGATTGTTTACCCATAAAAACATTGGCGCAAACAGGGTTGAAAATGCTTAAGGATAATAAAATTAATTATCCTAAACCTTTATATTTAAGAGCTCCGGATGTTTCTTTGCCTAAATAGTTTTTTTATTTTTTGGAAGAAATTTCGTATCCGTTATTGCTGTCAATAGCAGAGTTTGCAAAAGCAAAGTCGTTTGGATTAACCGAATGTACTCTGTAAAGAATATCTCCATGTTCAACTTTGTCGCCGATCTTTTTTAACAGATCAAGTCCCGCTCCGGGATTTTGCTGTGCTCCGGCCAAAACTCCGATATGATTTATGCGAGCATTATCAATAGCTTCAACAACACCTGATTTTGTTGCGTTTATGTCTCGAGTTAATCTGCCCAGTTGAGCTTGAGGTGATTTTCCTTGAGTATATATAATTTTGTTAAGAGCTTCTAAAGCGCGTCCGGATGTTAAAATTTCTTTAGCAATATGATACCCTTGTCCTCCGCGTACTTTAGGATCAAATTCAATAATGCGCCCGGCCAAAAACAAAGATTTTTCCAATAAATCTTGAGGTGCATTTTCTTTATTACGCAAAACTTTCATAACATCACGAGCTTCCAAAACGGCACCAACACCATTACCTATCGGTTCGCTTCCGTCTGTAATAACCGCATCAATTTGAATATTTAACATATCTCCGATATATTCTATCATTTTTCTGATTTTTAACGCATCGTTTGTTGTTTTAATATAAGATGATGGGCTTACCGGAATATCTATTAACAAATGAGATACGCCTGCAGCAATTTTTATTGCTATAATAGAAGCAACAATATGTTCTTTTTTTACAAAGCCTAAATTACGTTGAACTGAAGAAATAATTTTTGTTGCGGCGCTGATTGCAAGATTGCTGTGGCTTACAATAGCGCCTCGATTTTCTTTAATGGATCTTTTTAATGCTTTTTCGTCCAGATTAACATTTGCCAAAACTTCAAAAGTATCAGCGGTTCCGGCACAGGAAGTAAGATATCTGGATGCTGTTTTGGGTATAGGAAGCCCGTATGCAGCAACAATAGCTGTAATGATAATATCTGTTTTGTTACCGGGAACCCCACCTAAACAGTGATGGTCTACCACAATATTTTCATTATCCCAATGAATAACGTCGTCGCCGATTAAAGCTTCCGTTAAAGCCAAAGCTTCTTGAACGGTCATAAAAGACCCTGTTGATACCAAAAATGAAGCAATATCAATATTGGAATATTTTTTTGTTACAATATCTTTTATAATTGCTTTATATTCGCTGTCATATAAAACATTGCCGGATATTTTTCTTTTTATTGAGTTAACGGAAGTTGCCGGATTTGATAGGCTTATGGTAATATTGGCGCCTTCGGGCAAATTTAATTGTTCAAAAGCCTGTTTGTTTAAGCCTATTTGAGTAGGGGCAACAATCGATTCGGAATCTACAACCTCCAAAAATGCGCTGACGGGTTCGGAGCTTCCGTGAATTTCTATTTTAGTAATATGTTTAATATCTTCAATTCTGTAAGATTCACAATTTTTGTGCAAATAGACAATATTTTCATTAAAAGAGTTTATGGGAACATATTTTAACGATAACATTAGTTTCGCCTTTAACTAAAAGAGTGGTTTACTTTTTTTTGTTTAACAGTAATTCAAGAACTTTTACCAGTTTTTCTTTCATTTCCGTACGTTCAAAAACTATATCAACCATTCCGTGTTTTTGAAGATATTCGGCTTTTTGGAATCCTTCCGGCAAAGTTTCGCGGATTGTTTGTTCAATAACTCTGGCTCCGGCAAAACCGATAATACAGCCTTTTTCTGCCATATGAATATCTCCTAACATGGCAAAAGATGCTGAAACTCCGCCTGTTGTCGGGTCTGTCATAATAGAAATGTATGGCAGATTTTTTCCTTTTAACAGATTTATTGCCGCGGTGGTTCTGGCCATTTGCATTAACGATAAAATACCTTCTTGCATTCTGGCGCCGCCGGAAGCTGAAATAATAATCAACGGAGATGATGTTTTTATAGCAAACTCTGCTGCTTTAATAATGCCTTCGCCGACAGCGGTCCCCATTGATCCGCCCATAAAAGTAAAATCAAGAGCAGCAACAACCGATTTAATTTTTCCGATATTTCCGCAAGCAACCAATATGGCATCATCATTTTTGGTTAATCTGCGATAAGCTTTTAATCTGTCGGAATATTTTTTTGAATCTTTAAAAGAGAGGGGGTCGTCCACCAATTTTGGCAGAGCGAGCATTTTATATTTTCCTTCATCAAAAAGCATTTCAAAACGAGTTTTTAAAGGCAATCGCAAATGATGTCCGCAATAAGAACATAAATAAGCATCTTTTTCCAATTCTTTATTAAACAACATTTGTCCGCAATTAGGGCACTTCGTCCAAAGATTGTCGGCAATTTCTTTAGATGTTGTTTTTTTTATTTTTGGTCTGACAAAATCCGCAATCCAGTTCATTGGAGATTCTCCTATTCAGGTTCTTTTTGCTTTCTGGCAAAAATATTTTTAAATTTTTCTTTCCACGATTTTTTTTCGGAAGATTTATCTGCACGATTCATTGTTTCGATATTTTCTTGAAGATTTTCAACTTCTTTTGAAAGTTTTTTATTTTGCTTTTTATGTGTTCTTAAAGAGCTTCTTATTGAAGAATAGGACATCCATGTAAAAAGCTTTCCGATGAAGTAACCTAAAAGAAATAAAAAAACAATTACAACACTTAAAGACGTTATAACTTCGATATCGGTCGGCCATATTCTTAATGTTACGAAATCATTATTAACGATAGCAAAGACCAACAACAAAACCAATAGGGGTAATCCTATTACAAATTTTATAAATCCCATAAGTGTTGCTCCTTAAAAATGTTAGAATTATTATTTTTTGTTAAGAGACTCAAATAACTGTTTGCCTGTTTTGAAGTGAGGAATTTTTCTTTCTTCAACTTTAACCTGTTCGCCGGTACGTGGATTTTTAGCGATTCTCGGAGAGCGAGTTCTTACCGAAAAAGCTCCAAATCCGCGAAATTCAACTCTATCACCATTGGCTAAAGATGTTGTAATTGTGTCAAAAACAACAGAAACAATGCGCTCAACATCTTTTAGTGTTAAGTGAGGGTTTTTGGCTGCGATTTTTTCAATTAATTCTGATTTAGTCATTTTTTATCCTTTATCATTTGTAAATTAGTTAAATTTGTTTATTTATCAATACACCAATTTATTTAAAACCAATATATAATTTTTTATTTATCCAAAATAATTACTCATTAGCAGCAATATAAGATATTGATGATTGATTTGTTTCGCCGACTTCAATAGCCTCAATTTTTTCAATGCGTTTTGAAATCTTTGAAGAAGAAATTTTAATTGAATCTATATCATCATTTGCTTGTTTGAAGTGTCTGCCTAAATTTTCGATTCTTTCATCTAATCGGCAGATATCTTCAATTAATAGACCGACTTCTTTTTGAATAACTCCGGCTTGTTCTCGCATGTATGCATCTTTTAATACTGCACGAACGGTGTTTAGCGTTGCCATTAGAGTTGTCGGAGAAACAATCCATACTTTAGCTTTGTATGAAGTTTCAACTACATCAACAAAATTAGCATGAAGTTCTGCATATATAGCTTCGCTGGGCAAAAACATTAATGCAGATTCGGCAGTTTCACCGTTTAATATATATTTTTCGGAGATGTCTTTTATGTGTTTAATAACCGAAGCCTTAAAAAATCGTTCTGCCTCTAATTTTTCTCTTTCATTAGATGCGTTGCGAAGAGCTTGATAACTTTCTAACGGAAATTTAGCGTCAACAACGATTGCTCCGGGAGGATTCGGTAAATTAAGTAAACAGTCGGCTTTTTTGCCATTGCTTAAGATTGCTTGAAATGAATAAGCGCTGGGAGGTAAAATAGACGTTACTAAATCATTCAGTTGAATTTCGCCGAAAGCACCTCGAGATTGTTTGTTTGATAAGACTTCTTGTAAAGATACAACTTGTTCGGACAGAGACGAAATTTTTTGTTGTGCCACATCTATTTTTGCCAATCTTTCTCTTAAATCCGTAAGTGTTTGGTTGGTTTTTGCAGTGCTTTGTTGTAAACCTTCGCCAACACTTTTTGTAACCGCTAAAAGTTTTTCGTCAACCATTTTTAAGACTGCTATTTTTTGATCGTTTAACGCATCAAGTAATCGAGCTTGTTCTTTACGGTTTGATTCGTTTAATAAGGCTAATCGACCGGCTAATTCGCCTTGAGTTTGTAAAAAAACATCTTTGATGTTGTTGTTTTTGTTGCGAAGCGACAGTAACAAAAAAACAAATATGACAATAACAAAAGTTATTATCAAAAAAATTCCTATATAATCCAATACAAAGTTATTCAGGTTTTGCAAGGTGTCTTCCCATTTTTAAAAATTTATCCGTTCTTCGTTTTTTTAATTCATCACCGGTAAGTACCGATAATTCTTTTAAGTGTCGAGAGATGACGTCTCCGACGCGTAAAATTGTTTCTTTATGATTTCTTTGAGCTCCGCCTATGGGTTCGGCTATAATCTCGTCAATAACGCCAAGTCTGCGCAGATCTTGAGCCGTCAGACACAGGGCTTCAGTGGCTTCTTTAACTTTTTCGGCCGAACGCCACAAAATAGAAGCGCAACCTTCCGGTGAAATAACGGAATAAATTGAATGTTCCAGCATCAAGATTCTGTTTGCGGTTGCAATGGCAATAGCTCCTCCGGAACCGCCTTCGCCGATAATTATTGATATGAAAGGAACTTTTAGGTTTAAACATCTTTCAATACTCGAGGCAATAGCTTGAGCCTGACCTCTTTCTTCGGCATCGATTCCCGGAAAAGCGCCTGATGTGTCGACAAAAGCAATAACCGGTAAGGTGAATTTGTCGGCCAAATCCATTAGTCTTTGTGCTTTGCGATAACCTTCGGGTTTTGCCATACCGAAATTGTATTTTACTCGAGATTCTAAATCGTTACCTTTTTCTTGGCCGATAACAACAACACTTTGCCCTTTGAAACGTCCGATTCCGGCAACCATCGCCATATCATCGGCAAAAGCTCTGTCTCCGCAAAGAGGTTCGAAATCTTCAATAAGTTCGTTAATATAATCAATGCAGTGAGGTCGATTAGGGTGTCTGGCGACTTGAGATTTTTGCCAAGGAGTTAATTTTGCATAAAGTTGTTTTAATAATCTTTCCGATTTTTGTTGTAAGCGAGATACTTCGGAGCTTATATTAATACCTTCACCGGTTTCAACTTGTTTTAATCTTTTTATTTTTTCTTCAACCTCGGCGATTGATTTTTCAAACTCTAGAGTAATGATTTCGTTGTTTTTCATAAGTTTTGCCTTTATTAACTTAAATCATATAATTTTCAATCAATCGATTTATATCATAGTTTTTTTCAAAATGCCAAGCTATTTTTCTTTTTGTGTAAGAAGCAATTAATTTTGTTTAAAAAAATGATTAATCTGATATATATATGAAAAAATATCTGTAAAAAACAGGGGATTCTGCTAAATGGTCTTGATGTTTACATTATTTGGGGCGGTTTTTTCGTCAGTTGTTTGGTTTGTATATGCGGTTAAATTTATTTTATCATCATTAGGTGGAATGTCGTTTTTTGATGCCGGTTTGCTTAATGTTTTGTTGTATACTCTTTTTGTTTGTCTGCCGGAATTTGTTATTTGGATGATATTTGGTTTCATAAATCAATTTTTAAGTAGCAGACTTTTGTCTCGTCAGATGTATAAATTGTTTTCGCAAATGAAAAAAAATCAAGAATATTCCGATTTGCTTGCCAGAATAATGCTTGAAACCGGCGAAAATATTCGTAACTCGTTTATGATGGATCGATTTGAATTATTTATTGCCGATATGAATGAACTTTTGTGTGAGATTGTTCAGCGAGAAAATTTGATTTCCGGGGATCAGGTCGGAGAACTTTGGGTAAAAGTTCAGAACGGAGGAAAATGGGCTTTTGGAAAAATCTTGGTTGAAAATTATAATAAAAATCATGATTTTAAGAAGAAAATATCCGATGATGCCGCAGTTGATAATATTTTGGCCGGTACAATTATGGAGTTTTGTGCTCGCTATCAATCTTTGGTGGGTTTGTTGGAAAAATATGATAAAGAAAAAGTGTTTTTAAATGTTATCGAAACAGGGGTTTTCGGTAAAGTATTCTCTATTGTGGCATCAATTTCAGATGATTTAAGGCGTGCAAGAGATATAAAAGTTGTTGAAAAAGATGATAAAAAAGAGGATGAGAAAACGATATTTTTACCGGAAAAAGAAAACGATAAGAATCTTGGGCCGGAGGGAATTTCTCCTTTTCAAAAAGAGTTTCCTAAAATAAAAAGAGAAAAGAAAGATGAGTTTTCTCTTGCATTAGAAAGATCTTTTTCGTCAGAACAGAAAAATATTGAAGATGAAAAATTTGAAAAAACAGAACACAAAGAGCCTGTTTTTACGGAAAAACAAATTTTGGAAACATCGTCTTTTGAAGATATTCCCGATTCTCAAAAAGCTCTCGATAATTTGAAAAAAGAGTGGTCGGAAATAGAAAAAAAACAAGATAACTCGGAAGATGCATTAGCATATCCTTTTGGTGGTTGGATTGATGTCGATAAATATCAGAAATAATCTGATACTTTTGATGTTGTTGTGTTTAAGTTTTAGTTTTGATGCTAAAGCGAAGTTTGTTGATGCGTTTTCTGTTTCGTCTTTTCCTAAATACGCTTTCGATTTTACTCATTTTGAGTATGTGAATCCTAAAGCCCCTAAAGGCGGAAAAATAACTTTGCCGGCATATGGCTCATTTGATAATTTTAATCCTTTTATTTTTAAGGGAATAGCTTTTTCAGACGGGGCGGAACTGTCTTTGGAAAGTTTAGGGGTATCATCTCTTGATGATAAAACAACAATATATCCTTTGTTGGCTGAAAAATTTGAGCTTCCTCAAGATAAAAGTTTTATCGGTTTTATTTTAAATAAAAATGCTAAATTTTCCGATGGTTCGCTTTTAACGGCAGATGATGTTGTTTTTTCTTTTAATACTTTGATTGAAAAAGGCGCTCCTCTTTATAAAATTTATTATTCAGATGTTGATAGAGTTGAAAAAATAAATTCTCATCACGTTCGATTTTATTTTAAAAAAGGTGTAAAAAATCGTGAGTTACCGCTTATTTTAAGTCAATTTAAGATATTTTCGGCCAAACAGTTTAAGGATAAAGATTTTGCAACTCCTGTGTTAGAGCCCATGCTGGGAACAGGGCCTTATATAATAAGCTCGTTTGAGCCGAATAAGTTTGTGGAGTTGACGAGAAATAAAAATTATTGGGCTCAAAATCTTCCATCTCGTAAGGGACATTATAATTTTGACACCATAAGGTTTGATTTTTATCAGGATACGACCGTAACTCTTCAGGCATTGTTTTCCGGAAGTATTGACGCCCGAGAAGAGTATATAGCCAAAAGCTGGGTTAGCGGATATGATAATAAATTAGTGAAAGAAGGAAATATAATAAAAGAAGAGCTTCATCATACCAATCCGGCGACATTGCAGTTTTTTGGATTCAACACAAGGCTGGCAAAATTTTCTGACCGTCGAGTGCGTAAAGCTATAAGTTTAGCTTTTAACTTTGAATGGGCTAATGAAAAACTTTTTTATAATCAGTATAAACGGATTTACAGCCTGTTTTCCAACACTGATTTATCGGCAAGCGGTTTGCCGGAAGGCAAAGAAAAAGAAATTTTAAGTAAATATAAAAAAGACCTCCCATCGCAAATTTTTACTGAAGAATATACTTTGCCGGATAATTCTACGATAGAAAAACAGCGCGAAAATTTAAAAAGAGCGGTAAAACTCTTAAATGAAGCCGGTTATGATTTTATTGACGGAAAAATGACCAATTTAAAAACCGGAGAGCCTTTGGAAATAGAAGTTTTAAGTAATGCGGCTAACGGTTCTTCTTTTACTCGGGTTATGCTCCCTTTCATCAATAATTTACGTAAAATCGGTATAAAAATGACCTTTCGCAATTTAGAGGTGAATATATTTAAAAATCGTTTAGATAATTTTGAGTATGAAATGGCAATATTATCTTTTCGTTTAAGCAATCTTCCCGGTAATGAACAGCGTGAAATTTGGGGTTCTCAATCAGCTGATGTCAATGGTTCTTATAATGTTATGGGAATAAAAAATAAAGTTGTTGATGATATTATATCCGGTCTTATAAGTGCGCAGGATAATGTTTCTTATAAGGCTTATGTTAAAGCATTGGACAGAATTATAATGAATGAACATTATTTTATTCCGCAATGGTATTCTCCGTTTGATAGAATTGCGTATCATAAAAAACTTAAACACCCTAAAACAAATATAAAGACAGGTGCCGATATATATACTTGGTGGATAGAGGGATAATTTGATGAGAAATTATATAATCAAAAGATTGTTGTTAATACCGGTAACTTTGTTAGGTATATTAGCTCTTAATTTTATCATTATTCAGTTTGCTCCCGGCGGACCTGTTGAGCATGTTTTGGCACAATATAGAGGTATGAATACCGATGCAACGTCTTCAATATCCGGTAGTGCTTCAGCTCACATGGAGGGTGGTGCAAACAGTAAATATCAGGGTGCGTCGGGAGTTCCTGAAGATTTGATAAAAGAATTGGAAAAGCAATTCGGTTTTGACAAACCGGCGTATGTTCGTTTTTTTAAAATGATAAAAGACTATGCTTTGTTTGATTTCGGTAAAAGTTTTTATCAGGATAAAACTGTCAGCAGGCTTATTTTGGAAAGAATGCCTGTTTCAATATCTTTAGGCTTATGGTCAACCTTAATAATCTATCTTATAGCTATTCCGTTAGGTGTAAAAAAAGCAGTAAA
This sequence comes from Alphaproteobacteria bacterium, assembly GCA_045633825.1. Lineage (GTDB taxonomy): Bacteria > Pseudomonadota > Alphaproteobacteria > RF32 > CAG-239 > CAZU01. The sequence continues at coordinate 12,653 of JAZQZB010000043.1, forward strand.
TGATGGCTCGAAATTTGATATTGTAACATCTTTCGGTGTGGTTATCGGTTCGGCAATGCCTGTGTTTTTGTTTGCAGTGTTTTTGATAGTATTTTTTGCCGGTGGTACATATTTTAATTGGTTTCCTCTTCATTCGTTAACTTCGGATAATTGGGCGGAGTTAAGTTGGTTCGGTAAAATAAAAGATTATTTTTGGCATATAACTTTACCCGTAACGGCAATGGTGGTTGGCGGTTTTGCCTCTCTTACCATGTTGACCAAAAATTCATTTTTAGATGAGATAAATAAACAATATGTTTTAACAGCCAGAGCCAAAGGTTTGAATGAAAAGCAAATTTTATACGGTCATGTTTTTCGAAATGCTATGTTAATTGTTATTGCCGGATTCCCGTCTTTGCTTATAAAGATGTTATTTACCGGATCGTTGCTTATTGAAGTTATTTTTTCGTTAAACGGGTTGGGTTTGTTAGGCTATCAGTCGATTATGACCCGAGATTATCCTGTTATTTTTGGCACTATGTATATTTTTGCATTACTCGGATTAGTCTTAAAACTGGTTTCTGATATAACATATTGTATCATTGACCCCCGCATTAATTTTGATTCTAAATAAATAATCAAAAAATATTTTGATAAACTCTTGCATAGGCATTTTTTGATTCCTATATAAGCTAGTAGCAAAGAAAAATGAACTTATTTTATTAAACAAAAAGGATGAAAAAATGAGCAATAAAGTAATAGGTATTGACCTCGGAACAACAAACTCTTGTTTTGCTGTTATGGAAGGTGGCGAAGCTAAAGTTTTAGAAAACTCTGAAGGCGCACGCACAACACCATCAATGGTAGCATTTACTGACAATGAGCGTTTGGTTGGTTTCCCTGCAAAACGTCAAGCCGTAACCAATCCGGAAAACACATTGTTTGCAATTAAACGTTTAATCGGACGTCGTTTCGATTCTGCTGAAGTTAAAAAAGATAAAGAACTTGTTCCTTTCAAGATTATTGAAGGGGATAATGGTGATGCTTGGGTAGAAGCTAAAGGTCAAAAATATGCTCCTTCTCAAATTTCGGCTATCGTTTTGCAAAAAATTAAAGAATATGCCGAAAGCTATTTAGGAGAAAAAATCGAAAAAGCAGTTATTACCGTTCCTGCGTATTTTAATGACTCTCAACGCCAAGCAACAAAAGATGCCGGAAAAATTGCCGGTCTGGAAGTTTTGCGTATTATCAATGAGCCGACAGCCGCAGCACTTGCTTATGGTATGGATAAAAAAACCAGCGGAACAATCGCGGTATATGACCTTGGCGGTGGTACATTTGATATCTCTATCTTGGAAATCGGCGACGGTGTGTTCGAAGTAAAATCAACCAATGGTGATACTTTCTTGGGAGGTGAAGACTTTGACCAACGTTTAGTAAATTATTTGTCCGAAGAATTTAAAAAAGAGTCAGGTATTGATTTGAAATCTGACAGACTTGCTTTGCAACGTTTGAAAGAAGCTGCCGAAAAAGCTAAAATTGAATTATCTTCAACAACTCAAACAGAAGTAAATTTGCCGTTTATTACCGCTGATGCAACCGGTCCGAAACACTTAAACATCAAATTGACTCGTGCAAAATTGGAATCAATCGTTGAAGATTTGATTGAGCGTACGGTTGAGCCTTGTAAAAAGGCTTTGGCTGATGCCGGTATTTCCGCTTCTGAAATCAGTGAAGTTATCTTGGTCGGTGGTATGACACGTATGCCGAAAGTTCAAGAAAAAGTTAAAGAAATATTTGGTAAAGAAGCTCACAAAGGTGTAAACCCTGACGAAGTTGTTGCAGTCGGTGCCTCAATTCAAGGCGGTGTTTTGATGGGCGATGTCAAAGATGTGTTGTTGCTTGATGTTACTCCGCTTTCTTTGGGTATTGAAACATTAGGAGGTGTGTTTACTCGCTTGATTGATAGAAACACAACTATTCCGACACGCAAATCCCAAGTATTTTCTACTGCCGAAGACGGTCAAACAGCTGTTACAATTCGAGTATTCCAAGGCGAAAGAGGAATGGCTGCCGATAACAAATTGTTGGGTCAGTTTGATTTGGTCGGAATTCCGCCTGCACCGCGTGGTATGCCGCAAATTGAAGTAACATTTGATATTGATGCCAACGGTATAGTTAATGTTTCGGCTAAAGATAAGGCCACCAATAAAGAACAAGTTATCAGAATTCAAGCAAGCGGCGGTTTATCTGATGCTGATATCGAAAAAATGGTGAAAGACGCCGAAGCAAACGCTGAAGCCGATAAAAAAATGAAAGAAGTTGTCGAGGCTAAAAACCATGCTGAAGCATTAGTTCATTCAACAGAAAAAACCTTAAAAGAATATGGCGATAAAGTTTCATCTGCTGAAAAAGAAGCTATTGAAAAAGAAGTTAATGCTTTGAAAACCGCTTTAGAAGCTGATGATTTAGCTGTTATTAAAGAAAAAACCGAAAGTTTAATGCAGGCTTCAATGAAATTAGGCGAAGCTATGTACAAGGCTCAAGCAGAGGCTCAAGCCGGAGCAGCTCAAGGAGCAGAAGCTAATCCGGAACAACCGAAAGATGAAAA
>JAZQZB010000044.1:0-2197 GCA_045633825.1 Alphaproteobacteria bacterium
AGTTCGGAGTTTTGTCCCTAATCGCTCAAATGGGACAAAAGTACATCCGCCGAGTTCGGAGTTTTGTCCCTAATCGCCCAAAAGGGACAAAAGTACATCCGCCGAGTTCGGAGTTTTGTCCCTAATCGCTCAAAAGGGACAAAAGTACATCTGCCGAGGTTGGTGTACCCCGCCCATCTTAAAACGGTTGTTTTTTACTACATATTTTGTTAAAGTTAGCCAAAAATCAGGCATTGGTTTTTATTTCATCCATTTCACCCACGAACTTGTAGAATATACGTATCTCTTGCTGAAACTCGGAGTTTCTGTGACTTGCTTTAACCTTACCCTCGGGCAGAATTTTAGGACCAACCTCAATTCTATCAACGAAAGTAAGCAAGGTATCACGGTCAAGCGTTTCGATATGGGTATGCTGTCTTGTGAGTTCAAAAAACATTTTGTAGTTATCACTTTTGCTTGTAAGCACCGCTTCCTCGCTAAGCTCTAAAAGTTCTTTCTTTATTGCTACCGATTCTTTTTGCAAATCATCAACCATTGAACTTAGTCGATCATCATCGAGTTTCCCTTCTGCATTGTCTACATAAAGTTTAGGAATTATTTTATCAATAACCCCTAATCTTCCCTGCAACTTTTCTCGGCGGACTTTTCTTGCCTTTGCGGCATTATCTGAATTATCCTCTTGCATAATATGTTCTACAATTGCATCAATTTGCTCATCAGTCAGAGAAATCAAGGAGTTCAAATCTTCAGTTATAAGCTCAATAAGGTCAGCATAGCGTATTCTCGTACCTTTGCAAGGCTCGTTAATATCCTTGCGCTTGTTGATACAAGAAAGGTACCAATACTTTTCACGTTCACCCTTGTAAACTGTTCCGCAAGAACACAGAGCATGTCCGCAAAGTGCACAGTATGCAACACCCGACCAAAAAAAAGAGCTTTTCTTCTCTCAAAATTAAGCCAAATAATGTTATTGTCATGTTCGAATTGCGGAACTTTTTAAACGAAATTGACACGAAAATTTATGCGTTTTGTCAATCTTGTTTCATTATTCGCAAAACAAAAAAACAGCAAGTTTTCCTTGCTGTTGCCTGCTGTAACGGCATATGTAATGATTGCTATATAAATCAATATTTTACCAATCAAATATTAATCCCATTCTTGTTTGAATTGAAATATAAACTCTATTATGTTATAATTATATAAATAATTGATTGGCGGTGCGAAAGATGGATTTTAACGATATTTTATCCTACATTCCCAGTGACACTAATCCTAAATATAGTTCTAAAATATATTTTGCAGGTAATAAAGATGAATTTGACCGTTATTTCGATGTTATCACTAAGCAAATATTGAACATTACTAATAAAACCAATACGACTTGCACCATTTGGTTTAGAAAACACTTTGATTCTCTTTCCAAAAAAGAGAATCAGTTGCTTAACGATTTTTTAGCTGAAACACATCTGATAATAGTCCCGATAACGCGCAATCTTTTATTAAAATCTGATGGTGTTATGCAAAATGAAATTCTTTTTGCAAAGAAAAACCACAAACCTATTCTACCAATTATGTTAGAAATGGGTGCACTTGAATTATACAGCAAACCCGAAAATTTTGCAGATATGCAATTTTTAAATCCTAATGATATGGATACAACGACAATTCCATATGAGAAAAAACTGCAAGACCATTTAGCTAATGTTTTAATTAATGATAAAATGCGAGCAAAAATCCAAGCCGCATTTGATGCGTATGTTTTTCTTAGTTACCGTAAAAAGGACCGCGCTCAAGCACAAAAATTAATGCGTCTTATTCACGAAAATGACTTTTGCCGTGATGTGGCTATTTGGTATGATGAGTTTTTGACACCGGGCGAAGATTTTAACGAATCTATTAAAGATGCACTCAAAAAAAGTAACCTTTTTACACTTTTAGTAACACCGAGTGTTATTGAACCTGATAACTATATAATTAAACATGAATATCCGATGGCTCAGCAACAATTCAAAGAAAATCAGACCCCCATACTTCCCATTGAATGTGTAGAAACAGATACAAGCAAACTTAACGACCTTTTCGATAATATCCCACCCTGCACCAAATTAGATAACCCAGATCTACTCTCCGATGTTTTGAAAACACCCCTTAAAAACATAGCACTTATGAAAAACCGTGATAATCCCACCCATAATTA
>JAZQZB010000045.1:0-2290 GCA_045633825.1 Alphaproteobacteria bacterium
TTTATTGATCATAGCTTTGATATACCTGCAATTTTGATGCTTTCGGATGTTGTTTTATCAACGGCAATCGAACCGGAAGCATTCGGACGTGCCGCTATTGAGGGGCAGGCTATGGGCAAAATTGTTTTAGCATCAAATATCGGAGGCTCACTGGATAACACCGTTGATGGTGTTACCGGTAAACTTTTTGAGAGTAATAACGCTCAAAGTTTAGCCGATACAATCGACTGGGCTTTAAAACTGCCGGCTAAAGAAAAAGCAAAAATTTCTAAAGCGGCAATAAAAAATGTAAAAGATAATTTTACAAAACAAATTATGTGCGATAAAACAATCGCTGTTTATCAAGAACTTATGAAAAAATAGAAAGGAATATTTAATTATGGTTGCGATTAAATTGCCAAGTGGCGATGTGATGAATATGGAAGGAGAGGTCAACGGATTTGCTGTTGCCCAAAATATTAGTGCAGGTCTTGCAAAGGCCGCTATTGCTGTAAATGTAAACGGAAAACTTACCGATTTAAGCACTCCTATCACTACCGACGCAACCGTAACCATCATTACCGGTAAAGATAAGGAAGGCTTGGAAATTATCCGTCACTCTTGTTCTCATATTATGGCAGAAGCGGTTAAAGAATTGTGGCCTGAAGTCCAAGTTACAATCGGTCCTGCTATTGAAAACGGATTTTATTATGATTTTTCTCGTAAAGAGCCTTTTACCACAGAAGATTTTGAAAAAATCGAAGCAAAAATGCACGATATTGTTAAACGTGATGAAAAGGTTGAGCGTAAAGTTTTACCTCGTAATGAAGCTATTGCATATTTCAAAGGCATCGGCGAAAATTATAAGGCAGAGATTATCGAAGATTTACCTGAAAGTGAAACAATTTCGTTATATTCTCAAGGTAATTTTACTGATCTTTGTCGCGGACCTCACGTCCCCTCAACCGGTAAAGTCGGTGATGCTTTCAAATTGATGAAAGTTGCCGGTGCTTATTGGCGTGGTGATTCTACTAAAGAAATGTTGCAACGTATTTATGCTACAGCTTGGGCAGATAAAAAAGATTTGAAAGCCTATTTGGAAATGTTGGAAGAAGCCGCCAAACGTGATCATCGTAAACTCGGACGTGATATGGATTTGTTCCATTTTGAACCGGAATATGCTCCCGGAGCTGTTTTTTGGCACGATAAAGGTTATAAAATTTATCGTAAGCTTATTGAATATATGCGCAAACGCCAAGATAACAATGGTTATGTTGAAGTGGCAACTCCTCGTATTATGGACAGATGCTTGTGGGAAACTTCAGGTCACTGGGAAAAATATGGAGCTCATAACTATTCAGGTAAAACCGAAGATGAAAAAGTTTTTTGTGTTAAACCGATGAACTGCCCGGGTGGACTTTTGGTTTATAAGCAGGGGGTAAAATCATATCGTGATTTGCCGTTGCGTATGGCTGAATTTGGTATGGTAAACCGTTATGAAGCTTCCGGTTCATTAATGGGTTTGATGCGTGTTCGTGAGTTTACTCAAGATGATGCTCACATATTCTGTACTCCGGAACAAATGGAAGAAGAATGTATTACAACATTGAAATTGATTTTGGATATTTATAAAGATTTCGGTTTTAATGAGGTAAAAATTTATCTTTCAACACGACCGGAAAAACGTATCGGTTCTGATGAAATTTGGGATTTGTGTGAAAAATCTTTGGCTAATGCTTTGTCTTCACATGGTTATGAATTTGAAATCAATGAGGGTGAGGGCGCGTTTTATGGTCCTAAATTGGAATTTATTTTGCGTGACGCAATCGGTCGTGAATGGCAATGCGGAACAATTCAGGTTGATATGAACTTGCCGCAACGTTTTGATATCAGTTATATCGGCGAAGACGGTGAAAAACATCAACCGGTTATGTTGCACCGTGCATTGTTCGGTTCTATTGAAAGATTTTTAGGTATTTTGATAGAAAATCATGCCGGTCGCTTACCGTTGTGGTTGTCGCCGGAACAAGTTGTGGTTTGTCCGATTGTTAACGAATTTGACGATTATGCAACCGAAGTTGCAAATGCTTTGAAAAAAGCCGGTCTTTCTGCTAAAACAGATTTGCGTAATGAAAAGATTAATTACAAAGTCAGAGAACACTCTGTCGCCAAAACACCGGTAATTGCCGTTGTCGGCGCCAAAGAAAGAGAAAATCGCACGGTAACTGTTCGCCGTATCGGCTCTGACAAGCAAGAGGTTATGGCTTTGGATGACTTTATTAACGCATTGGTTGAAGAAGCCAAAATGCCT
>JAZQZB010000046.1:0-21891 GCA_045633825.1 Alphaproteobacteria bacterium
TGCCCGGTATGATGGATACCGTTTTGAACCTCGGCTTGAATGATGAAACTGTTAAGGCTTTGGCTAAAGCTTCCGGCAGCGAAAGATTTGCTTACGACTCTTATCGTCGTTTCTTGCAAATGTTCTCAGACGTTGTTTTGGGCGCAGACATTGATTTGTATGAAGAAGCTCTTGAACACATGAAAAAATCCAAAGGTTATGCTTCTGATACAGATTTGACAGCTGAGGATTTGAAAGAGCTCGTTAAAGAATACAAAGAAATCGGTGCTAAATTGGGTAAAGTCGTTCCTCAAGATCCATGGGATCAACTTTGGGCCGGTATCGGTGCTGTGTTCGGTTCTTGGATGGCTGCTCGTGCTATTACTTATCGTAAATTGAATAATATTCCGGGTGACTGGGGTACAGCTGTTAACGTTCAAACCATGGTATTTGGTAATGCCGGTGATGATTGTGCTACCGGTGTTTGCTTCTCTCGTGACCCTGCTACAGGTGAAAATGTTTACTACGGTGAATATTTGATTAATGCTCAAGGTGAAGATGTTGTGGCAGGTATTCGTACTCCGCAACCTATGGCTTCTAAAAATGATGGCACATCTTTGGAAGAAAAATGGCCTCACCTTTATCAAGAATTAGTTGATGTAAGAGATAAATTGGAAGCTCACTATAAAGATATGCAAGATATGGAATTTACCATTGAGCATGGAAAACTTTGGATGTTGCAATGCCGTAACGGTAAAAGAACTGCAGCTGCCGCTGTAAGAATGGCTGTTGAAATGGTTGAAGAAGGCATGCTTTCTAAAGAAGAAGCTATTATGAGAGTAGGTGCTGATCAATTAGACCAGTTGTTGCACCCGATGCTTGATCCTAAAGCCAAGAAAAATGTTATTGCTACAGGTTTACCGGCTTCTCCGGGGGCTGCCGTCGGTCGTGCAGTATTTAATGCTGAAGATGCTGAAGCTTGGGCAAACAGAGGTGAAAAAGTTATCCTTATCCGTAACGAAACTTCTCCGGAAGATATCGGCGGTATGCATGCTTCTCAAGGTGTGATTACTGCTCGTGGCGGTATGACATCTCACGCAGCCGTTGTTGCTCGCGGTATGGGTACTCCTTGCGTTTCAGGTTCTAACGATATTACAATTAACTATGCTAACAAAACTATGACAACAAAGTCAGGTGTTGTTATTAAAGAAGGTGATTGGGTATCATTAGACGGTGCTAAAGGTCAAATTATTGAAGGCGAAATTCCTACAGTTAAAGCTGATACAAACACAGGTAACTTCGGTAAATTGATGAGCTGGGTTGATGAAATCAGAGTATTGAAAGTTCGTGCTAATGCCGAAACTCCGAAAGATGCTCAAACAGCTCGTGATTTTGGTGCTCAAGGTATCGGTTTGGCTCGTACGGAACACATGTTCTTTGATGCAAACAGAATCGGCGATATGCGCGCTATGATTTTGTCTGATAACGAAGAAGGTCGTAGAGTTGCTCTGGCTAAATTGTTGCCATACCAAAAGCAAGACTTTAAAGACTTGTTTAAAATTATGGACGGTCTGCCGGTTACTGTTCGTTTGTTAGATCCGCCACTTCATGAATTCTTGCCTCATACAGATGCCGAAATGCAGGAATTGGCTAATAAATTGGGTATTACATTAGAACAAGTTAAAACACGTTCTGCTGCTTTGCATGAAGCTAACCCGATGTTAGGTCATCGTGGTTGCCGTTTGGCAGTTACATATCCTGAAATTGCCGAAATGCAAGCTCGCGCTATTTTGGAAGCTGCTTTGGAATGCCAAGCTGAAGGTGTTAAAGTAACTCCTGAAATTGAAGTTCCTTTGACAGGTTCTAAAAAAGAGTTAGATATCGTTAAGAACGTTATTGATACTACAGCTAACCAAGTATTCGCTGAAAAAGGCGCTAAAGTTAACTATATCGTTGGTACAATGATTGAGTTGCCGAGAGCTGCTTTGATGGCTGAAGAAATTGCCGAATCTGCTGCATTCTTCGGTTTCGGTACAAATGACTTAACTCAAACAACTTTGGGTATGAGCCGTGACGATACAGGTGCTATTTTGGATGAATACAGAGCCAAAGGTGTTTATGTTGCTGATCCGTTTGCTTCTATTGATGTTGACGGCGTTGGTAAGTTGGTTGCTCGTGCCTGCCGTAAAGGTCGCGAAACCAATGCAGACATCCATTTGGGTGTTTGTGGTGAACACGGTGGTGATCCGAAATCAATCGAGTTCTTCCATAAGGTTGGTTTGGATTATGTATCTTGTTCTCCGTACCGTGTACCGGTTGCTCGTTTGGCTGCCGCTCAAGCTGCAGTTAAATTCGGCAAAGATCGTACAGTAGGCGGCGAAAACAGCTCTTGTTGTTGTAAAAAGTCTGCTTAATTTATAAGTTAGATTTCTTATAAAGCAAAATAAAGGCTCGAGGTTTATAAGACCTCGAGCCTTTTTGATAAAAATATTAAGATATTCTTAAAGAATTACTTGACATTTACTGATAAAAACCTTTATATATCTCTTAAATCAAGAGCATGGCTTTTTGATGTTGTTTTGCATTGGATAAAAGACAATTTTTCAAAGAGTCGGTTTAAAAATTTGTTATTTTAATAAGGAAAAGTTATGGCAAAAATCAGTCCGTTACAGTTTTTCCGTCAGGTTAAACAAGAAGTTAAAAAAGTTACTTGGCCCACAAGAAAAGAAGTTATGCAAAGTTTGGTTATGGTAATCATTTTGGTTGCTATTGCATCTACTTTCTTTTTCTTCGTTGATCAAATTTTGGGTTGGATTGTCAAAACTGTATTTTCGCTTGGAGTATAGTAAATGAGTGTTAAGTGGTATGTGGTTAATGTTCACTCGGGTTGTGAGAAAAAAGTTGCACAATCTATTAATGAACAAGTTGCTTTGAAAAAATGGGAAGACAGAATTTTGGATATTTTGATTCCGACTGAAGAAGTCGTTGAAGTTAAAAAAGGCCAAAAAGTTACCAGTGAACGTAAATTCTTCCCCGGTTATATTTTAGTTAAAATGGTTATGTCTGATGAGGCATGGCATTTGATTAAAAATAATCCTAATGTCAGCGGATTTTTGGGTTCTCGTAACAAACCTTATCCGATTACCGAGGCGGAAGCTCAACGCATTATTACTCAAATGCAAGAAGGCGTTGAACGTCCTCGTGAAGTTGTTAACTTTGAAATCGGTGAACAAGTTAGAGTTTGTGACGGGCCGTTTGCTTCGTTCGTCGGATTGGTTGAAGAGGTTGATACCGAAAAAGCAAGACTTAAAGTTTCTGTTTCAATTTTCGGTCGTTCTACTCCGGTTGAATTGGAATATTCACAAGTTGAAAAAATTTAATCAATTTTGATTTTGGGGCGCCGATTTTTTTCGGCGCTTTATCTTTTTTGTTTTATTATAATTTTTAGGAGAACTTATATGTTTAAAAATTTGGCAAATGAATTTAAGAAATTTGCAATGCGCGGTAATGTTATCGATATGGCTGTCGGTATTATCATCGGTGCGGCGTTTGGTAAAATTGTAGATTCTTTGGTTAAAGATGTTATTATGCCTCCAATCGGATTATTGCTAGGTAAGGTTGATTTTACAAACTTGTTCTTGGTATTGAAAGAAGGCGCCACTCCGGCTCCGTATAATTCTTTGGCTGCCGCTCAAGATGCCGGTGCCGTTACTATGAATTTGGGTGTTTTTGTTAATGCCGTTATCAGCTTTTTGATTGTGGCTTTTGCTGTGTTTATTTTGATTAAGGCTATTAATGAATTGCAAGCTAAAATGGATAAAAAAGAAGCTCAAGTTACAGTTAAAACTACAAAATCTTGCCCGTTCTGCTGTTCGGAAATTTCTATCAATGCAAAAAAATGTCCGCATTGTACATCTGAATTGCCGGTAGAAGAAAAAAATAGTAAGGCTAAAAAGAAATAATTTGTTTCTTTTAAAATAATTGAAAAAACGCATCTTATATAAGGTGCGTTTTTTTGATGCAAAGGAGTTGTGTTTACTGTGGGATATTTATTCAGTTTGTAAAAGTTGATTGGCTTAAGTTTTTAATTTCATCATCGGAAAAACCAAGAGCTTTGGCTATGGCAAAAGCGAATAAGTGAGCTTTGCCCATGGCTTTGGCGGTGATTATTTTGCCGTCGACTTCGACATTATTACCGGTAAATGAAAATTTGTGCTTGAGGGAAAATTGTTCGCAATCAGGATATCCGGTAATGCGTTTGTTATCAGCAACTCCGGCGTCTTTTAAGACAATCGGGGCCGCACAAATGGCCGATATAATTTTTTCTTTTAAGTCAGCTTGTTGAACAAGTGAAATGACTTTTTGAGAATCACGCAAATTAGTTGTTCCGGGTAGTCCTCCGGGAAGCATTAGAGCATCAAAATCATCAGTTGAAATATTGTTGATTGTTGTATCACTTAAAAATTTAAATCCGTGAGTCCCTCTAACTTCTTTGTTATCTGTAATTGAAGCAAAAGTTATATTTACGCCAAGTCTTTTTAATAAATCTGCAGGAACGATAGCCTCACTTTCTTCAAATCCGTCGGCAAGTAAAATGCAAATACTTTTAGTCATTTGATTTTTTCTCCTCTGTTTGTTTTAATTCTTCTTCTTTCTCTTTTTCTTTGTAGCGATATAAATTAGATAAGAATTGACGTTCTATGTTTTTGTAGCTTTTGGATAATAGTTTTGAGCGATATAAAAATACGACGAAAATTCCGATAATGGCATATGTGGTAAAGAAATCTTTGGTAAATAAGTGATTGATTACCACGGTTATAAATATAATTATGATTGCCATTCTTAAAACCGTACAAAAGATTAACGGTAAACGATTGGTCATTTTTTTATGCCATAATGTAAGATAGATACGTGCTAAATCACTGTTTACTGTGAGTAAACCTTGTAGGAATGGTGACATCAGCGCTAAAGTGATTACGGTTGAAGTTAAATCAGCAATTTTTGAGGGGAGGTGTTTGGTTATAAACGGATGTAACAGATAGAACGATATATTAATTATGGCAATTAAAATAACTGACGCAATGCAAAGTTTGAAAAAATATTTCTTAAATAATTGGCGCCATAATTGTTCGTCGGCAGAAGTATCCTTTTTGGAAGAAGTGTGCATACTTAAATATTCTTTCCATTTTTGCGGAATTAGCTTATAGGTTAAACTATAAAACTTTTTAGCTGATTTTATCATCATTGGGGTAGTAAAGGTTGTTACAACCGATACGGCAACGATCGTCGGATATACGTATTCTTTCAAAACACCGATAGCCATACCGGCAGAAGCAATAATAAAAGCAAATTCGCCGACTTGAGCAAGTGAAAAACCACTTAAAATAGCTGTTTCCAAACGATTGCCCGAGAGTAAAAATCCAAATGTCGATAAAATTACTTTACCGGTAATTACAACAAAAGTGATAACTAAAATCGGTTTGATGTATTCAACAAACATTGCAGGATCAACAAGCATTCCTACGGAAGTAAAGAACACGGCACCGAACAAATCTTTTACCGGTTTGATGGTGGCTTCTATGCGCTCGGCTTCGTCTGTTTCGGCTAATATAGAGCCCATAATGAATGCGCCCAAAGCTGATGAGAAACCTACTGATGTTGCAATTAAGACCATGCCTAAACATAAGGCCATAGCAGTTAAAAGTAAGAGTTCGTCATTTAACAGGGAAATAACTCTTTTGATTAAGGTCGGTACAAGATATACACCGGTGATAAACCATAATACGAGGAAGAAAATTAACTTTCCGGTGCTGATAAGAAGCTCAATAGAATTTACGTCTTTACCCAATGAGACGGTTGGAAGTAATACGAGGAGCAAAATTCCCACCACATCTTCGATAACTAAAACCCCAAATACCAAATCGGTAAATCTTTGTCCTTTCAGTTCCAACTCTTCAAAGGCTTTGATGATAATGGTGGTTGATGACATTGATATCATACCACCTAAAAATAAACTTTCAGTCGTTGTCCACCCCAAAGCTAAACCTACGTTATACCCGATAAGTAACATAAATAAAATATTGGCGCTGGCAGTAATGATGGCTGATTTTCCGACATTGACAATTTTTTTGAAACTGAATTCCAGACCAAGTGAAAAAAGCAAAAAGATTACACCTATATCTGCCCAGATTTGGATATTGGTTTTATCTACCGCTGTCGGCCATAAAGGAAAATGAGGTCCAACCAAAATACCTGCTAAAATATAGCCTAAAACAACAGGTTGTTTCAGCTTTTTGAATAAAACGGTTATAATGCCGGCACAAATCATAATTAGCGCTAGGTCTGATATTAAGGTCGGCAAATGATTCATTAAACACCTCTTTTTATAATTATTCTGCCGTATTTTATAATATCAATTATAAAAAAATATTTAATACCGGATAATAAAAAAGCCAAACATTTGTTTGACTTTTTTATTGATTTTTAAAAACGAAAATCTCTTTCTCCGTTTGTTATTAAATCAAGTCTTTGTTTACAAATGTTGCGAACTTTTTCGTTAGGAATTTGATTTAGTTCTTTTTCAATAAGTTTTTTACCGACTTCTTTGGTTTTGTCGGACGCATAGTCTTCGAGATATTCTTGTAAGGTCATGAGGGCATTGGGCAAACAGCAATTATGAATTTGCATATTTTTGCATAATGCCATAAATCTGTCACCGGTGCGACCTTCACGATAGCAGGCGGTACAAAAACTAGGAGTATAGCCAAGCTCCATTAGCCAGCAAATTACTTCATCTAAGGAACGAGTATCAGAAACATCAAATTGAGCTGACTTGTTATTATCAATTTGAGGATCGGCATAGCCGCCGACAGATGTTTTACTTCCGCCGGAAATTTGAGATACTCCCAAGTGAAGAACTCGTTCACGAGATTTTTGGCTTTCTCTGGTTGAGACAATCATGCCGGTATAGGGTACGGAAATACGAATGCAAGCTACTAATTTTGCAAAAATGTCGTCATCAATGGCATTAGTAAAAGAAGAAGCATCGATGTCATCAGCCGGACAAATACGAGGGACGCTGATTGTATGAGGACCTACACCAAATACGGCTTCCAAATGTTCGGCGTGCATTAAAAGACCGGTAAATTCATAGCGATAGGTTGAAAGACCATATAAAACACCAAGACCGACATCATCAATTCCGCCTTGCATAGCTCTATCCATAGCTTCGGTATGGTAAGCGTAGTTATGTTTTGGTCCTGTTGGGTGTAATGTTTCGTAGTTTTCTTTATTGTAGGTTTCTTGGAATAAAATATATGTACCAATGCCGGCTTCGTGAAGTTTGCGATAGTTTTCAACGGTTGTGGCGGCAATGTTAACATTTACACGACGAATCGCTCCGTTTTTGTGCTTAATTGAGTAGATAGTTTTAATAGAATCTAAAACATATTCAATCGGGTTGTTTACAGGGTCTTCTCCGAGCTCTAAAGCCAGTCTTTTATGTCCCATGTCTTGCAAAGCAATAACTTCTTTTCTGATTTCTTCTTGCGTCATTTTTTTGCGAGGAATGGTTTTGTTTTTTAAGTGATAGGGGCAATAAACACAACCGTTTATGCAATAGTTTGATAAGTATAAAGGTGCAAACATTACGATACGATTGCCGTAAAAATCATTTTTTATTTGATTGGCAAGAGTATAAATTTCTTCGTTTTTAGCATGAATATCACAATCTAATAAAACAGCAGCTTCTCTATGTGACAAGCCTTTACGAAGACGTGCTTTGTTTAGTATTTCATCAATAAGAGTTTCGTTGCTTTTATTTTTTTGTGCATATTCCAATGTGTTTAAAATTTCATTGTGATCAATAAATTCTTCGGCTTTTGAAGATTTCGGATTATACATAATTTTCCCCTTTTTATTAAACCATTTGTTATATAAGCACTATTTTATAAAAAAGGGTAATTTTTTTTAAATTTTGTGTATAAATTTTATTGTAAAAGTATATCAAATACGCTAATAATTGAAAAAATAATGAATTATGAGTGTGATATGAAAAAAGAACTTTTGGCGCCGGCAGGTGATATTGAAGCAGGTTATGCGGCTCTTTATTATGGAGCTGATGCAGTGTATTTGGGGTTGAAACAATTTTCTGCTCGGGCGACCGCTAATAATTTTACCGAAGAAGAACTGGGTGAATTTACGGAATTTGCTCATCATTTGGGACGTAAGGTTTTTGTAACAATCAATACTGTTTTGCAAGAAAATGAGTTGCCGAAATTGATTGAGAATCTTGATATTTGTCGCAGATGTAAAGTTGATGCCGTGATTTTGCAAGATTTGGGGGTGGCAAAAATCATAAAAGAAAATTATCCCGAAATTGAAATGCACGCTAGTACGCAAATGGCAGTACATAATAAGCAAGGTGCTTTGGCACTAAAAGAACTCGGTTTTTCTCGTGTGGTTTTGGCAAGGGAACTTTCATTAAGTGAGATGAAAGAAATTGCTACAATTAAAGATTTGGAATTAGAGGCTTTTATCCATGGTGCGCTTTGTTATTCATACAGCGGAATTTGCCAGTTTTCGTCTTTTGAAAACGGTCGCAGTGCAAACAGGGGAAAATGTTTATATCCTTGTCGAGCCGAATTTTGGAAAGAGGGAAAAAAAGAGCATAGTTTTTCAATGAAAGATATGGCTTTGGAAGAAGATATTATAAATTTGCCGATATATTCTTTGAAAATTGAAGGAAGAAAGAAAAATGCGTTGTATGTAGCGGCGGTTACGGACTATTATCGCAATATTTTGGACGGTAACGGAAGCATAAAAGAAAAAGTGCAAAATATTAAGCAGATATTTTCTCGTCCGTGGTGTAAGTTTCATTTAAAAGGAAAAAATAAAGATGTTACCGATAAAAAATTTGTCGGACATAGAGGTCTTTTAATCGGAAAAGTTGAAGATATTAATGATAAGAAAATTATTTTGATAACTGATTTTAGAATAGCTCGACATGATGGTATTCAAATTGATATTGACGGAAAAGAAAAACCTTATGGATTTTCGTTACAAAAATTAAGAGTTAACGGAAAAAATGTATATGAGGCAAAAGAAGGGGAAAAGGTTGAAATTACTCTACCGCTAAAGGTCGATGGTTTGAAAAAAGGATTGCCGGTTTATTTATCTTCTTCATCTTATGTTAAAGGGGCTTACGGGTATCAAAAACCAAGACCGAAAGAATTTATGCCAAGAACAAGTATTGATGTTGAAGTGAGTATCACAGAAAATAAATTATTGGCAAGGTCATGTGGCGAAATTGCCGAAGTTGAGGGAATATTTACTGAAGCAAAGGATATAAATAAAGTAAATGAGGCAATAAAAAATGCTTTTGAAAAAACGGGTGATACGGTTTTTGATTTGAAAAATATTATAATAAAAAATGAACAAAATTTAT
Organism: Alphaproteobacteria bacterium; assembly: GCA_045633825.1. GTDB lineage: Bacteria > Pseudomonadota > Alphaproteobacteria > RF32 > CAG-239 > CAZU01. The sequence continues at coordinate 9,425 of JAZQZB010000046.1, forward strand.
TTGCACCGATATCAATGCTTAATGATTTACGACGTAAATTGTATGAACAGATTTTTATTGAAGATGAAAAAGTTTATATAAGGGAAGTTGAGCCGAGAAATTATCCTAATCGTCAGGGGTGGATTGTAAAAATTGATGATGTGAAAAAAGCATCATTGCTTGATTTTGAAAAATTGGATGAAATAATTTTATTGATAAATGAGCAAACGACAATTTCCGAAATTATGAAATTGCCGAAAAATAAGGTTAGAATTGCTTTGCCAACAGTATGTCGTAAGGTTAAAGATTTTGAAAAAATTGTAACAGATTTAATTGATGCCGGTTATAAAAAATGGGAAATCGGAAATTATTGGGGATTGAATTTGCTTCCGGTTAAGAAGATAGATTTGAGCTTTGATAATATGATTTATATGTTTAATACGCAGGCTCTACAAATGGCAAAAGATATGCGTGTATCAAGGGCAACTTTGGCTGTTGAAGATACTTTAAGTAATGTCGAATATTTGGCAATGAATGCTCCATTGCCTGTCAGTTTTGTGGTTTATCAAGATGTGCCGTTGTTTACATCAGCTGTTTGTATCAGAGATAATTTATGTAAGGATTGTAATCAAAAACCTGTTTGGATTAAGCTGGAAAAAGACGGACAAAAATATGAGGCTTTATCAAAAGATTGCCAACTTATGATGTTTAATGAAAAGCCGTTCTGTATAGCAAAAGAAGCCAAAAATATCAGGGCTGATTTTTATAGAGCCGATTTTGTTTATAAAAATTATACACCGGAAGAGGTGCAAGATATTTTGAATAAATTGATGCGTTTTGAGGATACTCCTAATTGCGTAAAAGGAAATATGGCTCGTAAGGGAGAAGTGTTTTAATTGTTAAAAAAAATTCGCAAAACAGATTGTTTTGCGAGTTTTTATGTGTCGGGAATTTTATTTTTGAATTTTTTATAATGTTAAAAATCCGAATACAAATAAAATATACAATATCAGAGTTGCGTAAGTGCCGGCGATAATGTCGTCGAGCATAACACCCCATGCATTGGTTATTTTGCGGTCTGCCCAACGAACCGGTTGCGGTTTGAAAATATCAAAAATTCTAAATAAGATAAAACCGGCTAAATAAATTTGCCAAGAGTTGATATTTTCTTGCAAATAATTTGCAACGCTTATAAAAGTTAAAAGCTGACCGGCAACTTCATCAATTACGATAAAGCCGGGATCATGAGGGGTATAACGTAAAATTTCGGTAGTTACGATTGTTCCTATGATAAAAATCAGAAAAACACTGACGGCTACTCCCCAAATGCCTAAATAATTTATGATTAAATAGGTTAACGGTATGGTGGCAAGTGAACCAAAAGTACCGGGGGCAAATTTAGAACATCCGACACCAAAAAAAGTGGCTAAAGTATAAGAAAATCCTTTTTTCATAATTTTACTCCGATTTGTGTGATATATTTTTCTTATCAATAATGATATGTTTTTTGAAGTTTTTTATGATAGTTGATAACAGTAAATTTGTAGCTTGAAAAATAGAATTTTTGGGATAATGATTTAAGTGTTGTATAAAATTAAAAAAAACTATTTTTAGTAAGGGTGTATAAAATGAAAATAGGAATTATAGGAACCGGCTATGTCGGTTTGCCTACTGGTGTGGGCTTGGCAGAACTCGGAAATGAGGTTATCTGCATTGATAAAGATGAAGAAAAAATAAGTGCTTTAAAATCGGGTAAAGTTACGATTTTTGAAGACGGTCTGGAAGATCTTTTTATAAAAAATATTCAAAATAAGAAATTAGTTTTTACATCTTCAATGAAGGAAGGTGTTGAAAATGCTGATGTGGTTATTATTGCGGTGGGAACACCTCCGCATCCGGTGACTAAAGAAGCTGATATGAAATATATTTATGCTGCGGCAGAAGAATTAGCACAATATATTAACGGTTATACCGTTGTGGCTACAAAATCTACAGTTCCGGTCGGAACAGGTGATGAAATTGAGGCAATTATTAAAAAAATAAATCCTAATGCAGACTTTGATGTCGTATCATTACCGGAATTTTTGCGTGAGGGTTTTGCCGTGCATGATTTCTTTTCACCTGACAGAATTGTTGTGGGTACAAATTCTCCAAAAGCAAAAGAAGTTATTCAAAAACTATATAAACCGTTTGAAAATAAAACGGAAATTTTATTTGTTAAGAGAAAATCATCAGAAACAATTAAATATGCATCGAATGCATTTTTAGCAATGAAAATTCATTATATAAATGAAATGGCTGATTTTTGCGAAAAAGCCGGTGCGGATGTTTTTGAAGTTGCTAAAGGTATAGGACTTGATAGCAGAATCGGCAATCGTTTTTTGAATCCGGGGCCGGGGTATGGCGGAAGTTGTTTTCCTAAAGATACTAATGCTATGGCATATATGGGCAAAAAATATGGGGCGAATTTATCTTTGATTGAAGCAACAATCAGAGGAAATGATATGAGAAAAACACAAATGGCTTCTCGTGTGTTGAAATCTGTTGACGGTATCGCAAATTCTAAAATTGCTGTTTGGGGTTTGGCTTTTAAGAACGGTACTGATGATGTAAGAGAATCGCCGGCAATGCAAATTGTTGAACAGTTGTTGAAAAATAATGCAAAAATTTGTGTTTATGATCCTAAAGCTATGGCTAATGCTAAAAAGATATTGGGAGACAAAGTTGAATATGCTTCGTCGGAATTAAAGGCTTTAGAAGGTGCTGATGTGTTAGCAATTTTGACCGAATGGAAAGAGTTTGGCGAAGTTGATTTGGCAGAAGTTAAAGCTAAAATGAAAAATTATAAAATTGTTGATTTGCGCAATATGTTAAAAAATAAAAATCCGGAACGGGAAGGATTTGAATATCAGTGCATAGGTGCTGATTGTTAAGTATAAAATATTGCGTATTTGATAAAAAATAGTATAATGCTCCCAAATTTAACAGTTTGGGAGTTTTTTTATTATGCAGAAGATTGTACCGGCAAAATTACAAAAAGGTGATGAAATCAGAGTTATTGCTCCGGCAACAGGGTTAAAAATAATTGGTCAGGACTGTCGTCAAATTGCTAAAGAACGTTTTGAAGTGTTGGGCTTGAAAGTCAGTTTTGCAACTAATACAACTGATGAAAATTTTGATATGTTTGCATCAACGGATATTAAAAAAAGAGCCGATGATATTATGGAGGCTTTTCTTGATAAAAATGTAAAAGCTGTTTTTACGATTTTAGGTGGTTTTAACTCGAATCAGATTTTGCCTTTTTTGGATTATGAGGTAATAAAAAATAATCCGAAAATTTTGTGCGGATATTCTGATATTACGGCTTTGTTGTCGGCAATAGAGGCTAAAACGGGATTAGTTTGTTTTTATGGGCCTCATTACAGTTCTATCGGTATGAAAAAAGGTAATGAGTATACTTTGGATATGCTGGAAAAAGTTTTGTTTGAAGGTGAAAGTGAGTTAAAAATATCTGATGAGTGGAGTGATGATTTGTGGTTTATTGACCAAGAGAAACGTGACTTTATTAAAAATGAGGGTTGGTGGGTACTGCAAAACGGTAATGCCAAAGGAGAATTAAAAGGCGGAAATTTGGGAACATTTTTGTTGTTGAACGGAACTCCGTATCAAGCCGAATTTAAAAAAGATACAATTTTGATGATTGAAGATTGTAATTATACAAAAAATGATGGAGAGGTATTTTTCAGACATTTTCAAGCACTTGCTCAAAGAGATGATTTCGTTAATGTAAGAGCTGTTCTTATCGGACGTTTTCAAAAGGCTTCAGATGTTACAAGAGAAAAATTAGAGTTTATTGTTAATAATATTCCGCAATTAAAAGGTTTACCGGTGATTGCGAATCTTGATTTCGGACATACAACTCCGATAGCAACGTTGCCTGTGGGTGGAATGTGTGAGATAAATAACGCTAAAATTAAAGTTTGGTGGTAAGAGATGCCTTCGTTTGAATTTGAAGATAAACATTTTGGAAAAGTTGCCGGTATCGATGAAGCCGGTCGTGGTCCGTGGGCAGGTCCGGTGGTGGCCGGTGCGGTAGTGTTTTTGGATAGAAATATTGATGAGTTTTTGTTAAAAAATTTAGATGATTCCAAAAAATTGAGCGTTAAAAAACGAGAAGAACTTTATGAAAGATTGCTCGAGGCTAACAAAAAAGGTCAAGTCTTAATAGGAATCGGTGAGGCCTCGGTTGAAGAAATTGATGAGTTAAATATTTTGCAAGCAACTTTTTTGGCTATGAAAAGGGCAAAAGAGTCTTTGGGGGTTAATCCTGACTTTGCACTTATTGACGGTAATCAAAAACCGCAAGGAATCGGTTGTGAATGTGCGACATTGGTTAAGGGAGATGCAAAATCTTATTCAATTTCGGCGGCTTCGATTTTAGCAAAGGTTTATCGTGATAGGTTGATGGCAGATTTGGCAAAAAAATATCCGTATTATGCTTTTGAAAAAAATGCCGGATATGGAACAAAGGCTCATGTTGAGGGCTTAAATTCTTATGGAATTGTTAAGGGATTACACCGCTTGAGCTATAAACCGATACAAGAAATTTTGTTAAATAAAACAGCTTAATTGTTTGAAAAATAACGATTTTGTTTTTTATTTTTTTTATTCTCTCGCTTGTTAATAAATTTATAACTATCTGTGAGACATACTTGTTGGCATAAGCGTATTTAACAAATTCACGGTTTAGATATGAGTAAAAAACAAGTTAAGTCATTGCTTAATACAATCATTGTTGATGATTGTATTAAGGTTATGAACGAGATGGAAGAAAAATCGGTTGATTTAATTTTTGCCGATCCTCCTTATAATCTGCAATTAGGCGATGCATTGTTACGCCCTGATAACAGTAATGTCAGCGGGGTGTATGAGGAGTGGGACAGCTTTGAAAGTATGGAAGCTTATGATGAGTATACCAAAGCTTGGATGAGCGCTGCCAGACGTGTGTTAAAAGATGATGGTGCTTTGTGGGTTATCGGTTCTTATCATAATATTTTCAGAGTCGGAAAGATTTTACAGGATTTGGGGTTTTGGGTGTTAAACGATATTATTTGGAATAAGGTTAATCCTATGCCTAATTTTAAGGGCACTCGTTTTACCAATGCTCATGAAACTTTGATTTGGGCATCAAAAAGTCAAAATTCTAAATATACTTTTAATTATGAAGCCATGAAGGCTTTGAATGAAGATACTCAAATGCGTTCGGATTGGCATATTCCTTTGTGTACCGGAAAAGAGCGCTTAAAAGATGAAAATGGCGAAAAACTTCATCCGACGCAAAAACCGGAAGCTCTGTTATATCGAGTTATTATGTCATCTTCAAAAGTAGGTGATGTTGTGTTGGATCCGTTTTTTGGTACCGGTACAACCGGTGCGGTTGCCAAAAAGCTGGGACGTAATTTTATCGGTATTGAAAAAGATTTGACTTATGCCAAGGGGGCTTTAGAGCGTATTGAGGCAGTTGATGAAGTCGAAAATAAACTTTGTTTGGAATATGCATGTAAGAAAAAATTACCGAGAGTGCCGTTCGGTAATGTTATTGAACGAGGTTTATTGTCGCCGGGTGATGTCTTGTATGATGCAAGCAAAAAGCATTGTGCAGTGGTTCGTTCCGACGGAACTTTGAAAAGCGAAAATGCTGAAGGTTCAATTCATCAGGTCGGTGCAGCGGCTCAAAATGCGCCTGCTTGCAATGGTTGGGTTTATTGGCATTATGAAAATGTAAACAAAGAATTGGTATGTATTGATTCTTTAAGAGAGGTTTTGCGGGCTGAACTTTAAAAATTTTAAAAAAATTTGTTGTACATTGAATAAACTTGGAATATATTAAAACCAAGTTTATTTTTTATTAAATGCAAAGTTTTTGTAAATATATGCGTAAGTGGCCCGATAAGGATAAAAAAGTCGTTGAAAAATATGAGGCCGGAAAACTTGGACAGCAGACCGGCTGTGATAATTATGCGGCAATAGATTTAGGAACAAATTCGTGCAGGTTGGTGATTGCGACACCGACCCCTTCGTCGTTTCGTATTATTGAAACTTTTTCAAAAATTACTCGTTTGGGCGAGGGAATTATCAATAATAATGAATTGTCACATACGGCTATTCGCCGAACAATAAATGCTTTGCGAGTTTGCGCCGGCGTTTTGGAAGAATATCAACCGATTGTAAAAGCCAGATATGTGGCAACAGCAGCTTGTCGCAGGGCAAAAAATTGCCGCTATTTTATGGATTTGGTAAAAAAAGAAACCGGTCTTAATATTGAAATTATATCTCCGCAAGAAGAATCTCGTTTGGCGGTGGTAGGATGTGTGCCATTGCTAAATCGTAATATTAAACGAGCTTTGGTATTTGATATCGGTGGTGGTTCGACAGAGGTTTCGCTGGCCAGAATGTCAAATTCGGGAAGAACGATTATTGAAGGTTTTGTATCATTACCATACGGAGTGGTAACGGTCGCAGAGGCTTTTCCTGATCATGAAATGACAGATTTGGCATATAATACCATTATTGAGCGAACTCATAAAATTTTGGCAGAGTTCGAAGAAAAATATCATATTTCGGAAGATATCAGAAATCAAAAAATACAAGTTTTGGGAACTTCCGGAACTGTTACGGTTTTGGGGGCAATTCATCTTAATTTGACCAGATATAATCGCTCGGCGGTTGACGGTTTGGCATTAACAGCTCAAGATGTTGATAAAACAATTTCTAAAATTAAACGTATGGGTGATGAGGGTAGAAAAAAGCATGCTTGTATCGGTATGCAAAAAGCTGATTTAACTATAGCCGGTTGTGCTATTATTGAGGGGTTGATGTCGTTTTGGAATGTTTCGGAAATTACAATCGCCGATAGAGGTATCAGAGAAGGAATTTTGCTTGATTTGATGCATTCGGAAAGAAAAGAAAAAAATCAATCAAAGAAAAAGTTTCGTCGTCGTTATCCGTTTAATAAAAAAACACGAAAATATTTTAATAATAATTATAAACCTAAAGAGGCTGCCAATGACTAAAAATTATGCAGGTATCGATCTTGGCTCAAATTCATGTAAAATGATTATTTGTGATGAAAATAAAAAGGTTTTATTTGTTGATAGTGTTTCTACAAGATTAGCCGAGGGGATGCATAAAAATAATCGTATTACCGATGAGGCCGTTGACAGATGTTTGAAGTGTTTTTATGAATATAGGCAGTTGTTGGATAAGTATGATGTTCCTTCAGACAATGTCCGAGCTATAACGACTGCTGCATGTCGAATGGCTGAAAATGGAGAAGAATTAATAAAAAAAGTTTATGCCGAATCGCATATTAAATTGGAAATAATTGACGGCAAAGAAGAAGCAGAACTTAACTTGAAAGGTGCTGTAGAGCATGTTTTGGGAAAAAGTAAATATGTTATTGTGTACGATTTGGGAGGAGCTTCTACCGAGGTTTCTTTGGCGGAAAATTCAAAAAATCCGAAAATTTTATCTACCGTTTCAATTCCTTGGGGGGCCAGAAATTCGTCTGAAGCTTTTGATTTGGTCGAATATGATGAAAAAAGAGCTGATGAATTAAGAGCAGAAGTTAATAAATTTTTAGATGAGTTTTTTAAAAAAGCCGGTGATTATGATAAAAAAGATGTGCTTTTTGTAGCAACATCATCAACTCCGTTAAGATTGGTTTCTATGATAAATGAGTTTGGATGTTATGATAGAGAAAAAGCCGATGGTTTGGTTATGAAAAAGAAAGATATGGATAAAGCTATTTTAGGTTTGTTTAAGGCTAAACAAAAAGAATTGGCAAAAAATCCTTATATCGGAGATAAACGTTCGTACATATTTATTTCTGCCGGTGTGATTTTTAAACAAATTTATGACAGGCTTGGGGTGGATAAAATTACGGCATCATTAAAGAGTGCTAAAGACGGAATTGTCGCTGATTTGATAGAACAAGATAAAAATAAAAGAGGATAAAATGGCAAAACTTACTAAATCAGCAAAAGAAATAGGTTCACGACATGGATTAACCGTTAAGCTTAAGACCGGTAAATATAAGAAAAAATCGTCAAATCAATGGTTGATGCGTCAGCTTAATGATCCATATGTGGCAGAGGCAAAACGGCAAGGTTATCGCTCGCGTGCGGCATTTAAGTTGATACAATTAGATGAAAAATATCACTTTTTGGGCAAAGGAAAAACGATAGTTGATTTGGGATGTGCGCCGGGGGGATGGACGCAAATTGCCGTTATGCGTAACAAAGGAAGCGGTCATGTCGTCGGAATCGATATTTTGGAAACCGAGCCGATAAGCGGTGCGACACTTATTTGCCAAGATTTTACTTCCGAAGATGCTCCGGATAAGTTAAAGGCTTTACTGGGAAGAGAGGCTGATATCGTGATGAGCGATATGGCCGCTAATACCACCGGACATCAACAAACAGATCATCTTCGTACAATCGGACTTGTTGAAGCTGCATACGAATTTGCAAAAGAAGTTTTGGCCGAGGGTGGTATTTTTATTGCTAAAGTTTTTCAAGGCGGAGCAGAGGGCAATCTTTTAGCAGATGCAAAGAAAAATTTTACTAAAGTATCTCACTTTAAACCGGCCGCCAGCAGAAAAGAATCACCGGAGACTTATTTGGTTGCTCAAGGCTATAGAAAAAAAGTTCGTCTAGCGGGTTACTAATACAGAATTAGCAAATATTTTGTTCGGTCACGTACTTTTTTGTACGCTCACTCACAAAATTTTTTAATTCTTATTATTAACCTCGTTAGACGAATCTTTCTTAAAAAGTTCGTCTAACGGGCATCTAATACAGAAACCGCAGAATAAAATCATCCTCATGTACTTTATTTGTACACTCCGGTGATTTTATCTTTGTTTCTTATTATCTGCCTCGTTATCCGAACTTTTTAAGAAAGATTCGTTTAGCGGACAGCTAATACAGATTTAGCGGGTAAGAAAAATGCTCATTTACTATTTTTGTAAACTCCGCTAAAAACCAAAACCCCGTCTTGAAAAAGTCGGGGTTTTGGTGATGTTAAAAATTCTCAATTAAATGTTCATTTGCATAATTGAATTATAGGCTTTGATTGCGGTATCACGAACAGCAACTACAGTTTCCAAAGCTTGTTCGGCATTGGAAATTGCTAAAACGACATCTTGAATATCGGCTTTGCCGGAAATGCCGTTAATGGTGGTTATTTCAGCTTGTTTTTGAGAATTGATTGCTTCATCAACAACATTTTTTAAGACTGAACCGAAAGTTTGTGTCGGTTCAATAACTTCGGCTTTTGGTGTTATTGGAGTATTGTTGATGCGATTTAGTGCTGTTTGGTAAGCATTTAAAGCATTTGATATATTGTTAACCACTTTTTTATTCCCCTATAAAAAGCTATTTTAAGATATCTAATACACTCGAATTCATTTCGCGAGCGGTTTTTAACATATTTAAGTTGGCATCGTAAACACGTTGAGCTTCTTTCATATCCATCATTTCGACCAAAGTGTTTACATTTGGCAAAGAAACATAACCTTGAGCATCGGCAGCCGGATGATTAGGATCATATTTTTTTTCAAAAGGTGACATATCTTTTACAATTCTATCAACTCTGACTTTTTGTGCGCCGGTTTCTTGATCGACATAGTTTTGAAAGCTGACAACCTGACGACGATATGGTTCGCCGCCCGGTTCGGCAGATACAGAATCGACATTGGCCATATTTTGAGAGATAACCTTCAAGCGTTCGGCTTGAGCTTTCATCCCTGAAGCAGCAATATCTGCACTTATCGTTAAATCTCCGGCCATGTTGTTTTACCTTATCCGTTTATTTTGGTGTTTGCTACTGAAAGCATATTTTTATATGTATTGTAAATGGTAATCATTCTTTTGTATTCGGAAGAAGCTTTTGAAGCTTCGTTCATTTGGTCTTCTAAAATTACACCGTTACCGTCGATTGTTAAAGCATCAGTCGGTTTCGGTGTGTATATAACAGCCATATTTTTTAACTGATTTTTGGTCGCAACCGATTTTAACTCGCCTAAATGTTTGGGGTTGGTTTTGTTAAGCTCCAGTAAAGGTTTGTTTTCTTTTAAGCTGTCTAAAAATGACGGTTTGGTAACGTCTTTAGCCAAATAGTTCGGGGTTGAGGCATTGGCAATATTACCTGCAATTACCTTTTCTTTTAAGGAAAGGTAATTCATATTTTGTTTAGCCATATTAAAAACGGTAAGATTATTTAAATCCATTTGTTTTCCCCTATTTTTTTTATTTTCAAGCATCCCCATACTTGAAAAAATATGCAAGAAATGTGCCAATAAAGCTCTTGCAAACCGCATAATTTGATATTATCATTTTCATAATAACATAATTTTGCGGAGTTTTATTTTCGTTATGAATAATAGCATATCTGATAATGAAAACAACGGCGATACAAATTTTTCCACAACTAAAGAGAAAGATTATGCTGTTGCTTTGGGGTATGATCAAGATAAAAACAATGCTCCGGTGGTTTTGGCTAAAGGAGCCGGAAATATTGCTCAAAAAATTGTTAAATTAGCCGAAGAAAACGGAATAGAAATAAAACAAGATGCCGATTTGTTACAGATATTGAAGGCTGTTGACATAAACGAAGAAATTCCGGTTGAAGCATTTGCTGCGGTGGCTGAAATTATATCATATATTTATCAAAAAAATGCTCAAAGCTAGTATAAGCGTTCTAAAACGCAGACAAAAAATCCGTCGGTTGAAGTAGTGAGAGGCGACATCCTTAAATACTTTTCATTTGCACAAGGATAGGGCGCTTCTATTTTTTTTGCCCATAGTTTTTTTAAGTTTATCGGGGCAAAGTTTTCGTTTTGATTTAAGAATTTCTCGATAACATCTTCATTTTCATCTTTTAATATTGAGCAAGTTATGTATATTATGCGTCCGTTTTTAGTTGTTTTTTGAGCCGCAATGTTTAATAAATCGGCCTGTATTTGAGTTAAACCATAAAGTTTTTCTTTGGTTAGGCGAAATTTAGCATCGGGAGAACGACGCCATGTTCCTGTTCCGGAACAAGGTGCATCTAAAACAAATCGGTCATAATCTTTATCAGAATCGGCAATAATATCAGTTAAAGAAATGTTTTTAACTTTTAATCTTTGTATGCGAGGTTTGATATTTTCTAAACGTTTGGCTTCAATATCATAGGCTAAAATATTACCTTGATTATGTAATTCGTTACTTATGGCTAAAGATTTGCCTCCCGCGCCACAACAATAATCGATAATTTTGTGTTCTTTTTTTGCATCAATAAGAAGCGAAGCAATTTGACTGGCTTCATCCTGAACTTCAAAAAGACCGTCTTGCCATGCTATACAGTTGTTTAAGACTAAACGATCGGATATTTTTAAACAATGAGGGGAATACACCCCTTGAGATGTTTCGATTCCTTCGTTAATAAGCTTTTTTTGTAATTCGTCCCGGCTGATTGTGTGTGCTCTGATATCGGTTGTGGCGGTTTGATTTAGAGCTTTGCAAAAATCGATATTTTTTATTTTATCAAAAAGCCATTTGGGGCATTCAGCTTCAATATAATCCGGATATGGTTCTTCATTTTCATTTTTTAACCAAGATTTTTCTTCATCTGTTAAAGGATAGAGTCCATATTTTGATTTATCAAAGATTTCTGATAATTTATCTTTGTTGGCGTATAATAAAATTTTTCTGACATCGGAGGATCCGGCATCAAATTCCAATTTTAGGCGATTACGTATGATATACCAAACCATATCGGTAATAAAACGTCGATCTTTGGAGCCGATATATTTTTTCGGGCGCAGATATTCATTGATAATTTTATCAGCCGGAATTTTGTCTTGAAAAACTTCGGTCAAAATTTCTAAAACAGCTTGGTATCGTGCACCGGTTTGCATAAATATTCTCCTGATTATGATAGGGTATGAATTTTAATAAAAAAAACGCTTAAAAGCAAGATACTTTTAAGCGAAAAAAATGGAATATTTTTTATTTATCGTTTAGCAGAATCGAGTAACCAGAAAGTACTTTTGCTACTTTTTTAATACAGGGGTCAATCATAAATGTAATGTGATTTTCGCCTTTAAGGTAAAAGTATGGGCCGTTTGCAACGGGGGAGGATATGAATAGGATAACACCTAAATCTTCAGATGTTTGAAAAAGTTGCATTACGCTAATATGAATATTAGAGTTCTTGGGAGTGCAACATGTTGTAGTGTTTCCTTCATCATCAGTAATTTGTACTGTTTTTTGTAACTCTTGAGTAAGTTTTGCGCAGAAAAGATCATGCTTAAAATTTTCTGTGAAAAGAGGAGAGTCAAAAGATACTCGTCGGTTAGAAAGAAATATGGTTTCTGCCATAGTGTAATAATTAAAATTAGACTTAAAATAAGAGGAAGCATAATAAATATTTTATTTTGCTTT
>JAZQZB010000047.1:0-12563 GCA_045633825.1 Alphaproteobacteria bacterium
CCTGATTATAATCAAATTAAATTTGCCGATAATGTTGATGAGCTTAATGAAACTCAAATGCAAAAAATTGATTTAATAGTTTCCGAGTTTAAAAATGAAGCTAAAAATAAGATAGCTATTTATTCATATAACTATGACAATGGAACAGACAGCTTTAAGAAAAAGCGGACCAGTCTTAACCGCGCGGTAGAAGTCAGAAGCTATTTGTTAAAAAAAGGATACAAAAATTTCAGTATTAAAGTAATAAACATAAATTCGGCTTCAGACAAGGTAAATACTGTCGAATTGCAAGAAATTTAAAAAAATATTTAAATAATGCTTGCGTTATTAAATTCCTTAATGTATAAGGGTGTAAAATTGTCGCGTTTAACGTAAGAATCTAGGAGTTTTATAAGATGAAAAAGGGAATTCATCCGGATTATCATGAAATTACATATGTAATGACAGATGGTCAAAAATATACAACACGCTCTACAATGGGCAAAGCTGGTGATGTTATCAATTTGGAAGTTGATCCTAAATCTCATCCGGTATGGACAGGTGTTCGTCGTTTGGTTGATACAGGTGGTCAATTATCTAAATTTAAAAATAAGTTTGGTGCATTCGGTATTAAAACCGGTGATTCCGAATAGTTTTGTTATTGTATAAATAACTTACGATTTATTAACCTGCGCCTGTTATTATTGGCGCAGGTGTTTCATTTTAAAAGGTTAAATAAAATGGCAAAAATTGCTCATTATGAGGTTTATGTAGACTCCGGAAGCGGCTGGAGATTGTTGGAAAGATTCCCTGTTGAACAAAGACAAGAAGCTTATCGTTTGGCAAAAGAATCCGAAAATGGCTCCAATAAAGTTAAAATAATTAAAGAAACGTTTGAAATCGCCGATAATAGCTATTCCGAATCAGTTGAGTATACCAGTTCAAAAGATGATAAGAAGAAATCCTCAAAAAGTTTAAGAGATATCGATTATAAAAAAGATTCTCATGAAATTGTTGATGATATTAACTCAAGCCGTAATAACATGTTTAAGGCATTAGTTAAGTTTGTGGCTCTTATTTTTGTGAGTTTGGTTTTTGCTAATATTTTTGTAAGTTTGGTTTTTCCTCTTTTAGAAATATTTATCGGTGAAGATAATTATAACTCTGCTCTGTTTTTTGTATTTTTTATAGTGTTTATGGCTATAGCTATTCCATTGGTGTTAAAAAATATTCCATGGTATATTTTTGTCAAGCAAGATAAAGAAGAAAAAGAAAATGTTGATGAAAATCAATTTTTCGATAAAGCTAATTTATTGGTTAAAGCTTTTAATATAAATTCTGATTTAAGAAATTTGAAGACCAGCTCTTATCCGGAAGCCCCGATAGAATATAAACATTATTTAATTTATTATTTGAGTGAAATATTATCAAATTTAGATGTTCAAAATGCTTTGCAAAATCAATTTTCACGATTAGGGGTAAAGTTTTTGGTTTTTGGCGGCTGTTTAGAGTTGGGCAGATATGGAAGTTTAACACTGAATGAAGCTAATTCGATATTGTTTGATGCGTTTAAAATTATTGATGGTGAAAATGCCGATTTGGAAGAATTTTATGAAACAAAACAATCGTATAGTGATAATAAAGTTGCTATTTATTTAGTTGGCGTCGGTGCTTTTTTAATGCATCAAATAATTCATGACCAAAAACTTTTTACCAAAGTATTAAATCGAGCTTTTGATAAATGGGAAACACAGCGTAATCCCAGTGTTTATAATAAACATGATGCTCCTAAAGCAAACAAAGAAGAAAAAACGCCGGCTTCTGATAATATAAATATATCAAATAGTATAAAAAAAGAAGATAATTGCCTTGTTTGCATTAAAAGCGATTTGAAGTTTTTAGATTCGACACTGACTTCGCAAGAAGATATAGCCAAAAATATCAGTAATACCATAAGAAGTATTATTACTAATTTAATTCAAAAATATAACGGTCGTAATATAATGGAAAATGGCGGAATTACTGTAATAAATTTTGAAAAATTGCGTAACGCTTCAAAATTTACCATAGAATATCTCAAAGATATTGCAGAGTTTATAGACGGCAACGGTGATGAGAGATTTATTTTACGTAATTGTTGCGCAATAATAAAAGATTTGTATTCTGACGATAATGACAGATTAAAGTATATAAAAGATATTTTTGAGCATGTATATAATAATGAAGTTGTTGTTGTTAAGGATTTTGCGCAAGTATTGGAAGGTGAGGAATATACTGTTGAATATTTGGGTAATAAGGTGTTACAAGAAAGTAAAAATTCGGCAGAACTATTCAAATTAAAATATTAATATCCGAAATACATAAAAAAAACTTGTATATTTTAAATAAAAAATCTATTCTAAAAAAAACATTTTTTAGAACACGTGATTTATGGAAAGGATTTTATCATGACAGCACCTTTAATGCCTAAGGCAACGGCAGTTTGGTTAGTTGAAAATACTACTTTAACATTTCGCCAAATATCTGTTTTTTGTGAGATTCACGAACTTGAAATTCAAGCAATGGCTGATGGCGATGTTGCAGGTAATATTCGTGGTCTTTCTCCTATTGATAACGGTCAGTTAACATGGGAGGAAATTCATCGTTGTGAGGCTGATAAAAAGGCTAATTTGGAAGCTTCTGAAATGGAGCGTAATGTTAAGGCTCGCAACTTAAAAGCCAAGAAAATTTTATCTCCTTCTCAACGTCAGGATAAGCCTAATGCTGTTGCTTGGGTATTGAAAAATTATCCGCAAATTAAAGACACTTTGGTATGTAAGTTGATTGGTACAACCAAAACAACAATTCAAGCTATTCGTGAAGGTACACATAAAGATTCTGCTAATATTAAACCAAAGAATCCGGTTACTGTCGGTTTATGTAGTGAAGCTGATATTGAAAAAGCATTAGTTGCATCTCAACCGAAGCCTAAGGCAGAGAAAAAAACAATTAAAGCTAAAAAGACTACCGTTAAAAAAGCTTCGGCTAAAAAAACAGCTGCCAAGAAAAAGACTGTAGCTAAAAAAGCTCCGGCTAAAAAAACGGTTGCCAAGAAAAAGACAGCAGCTAAAAAAGCTCCGGCTAAAAAGACAGCAACTAAAAAAACTACAAAAAAAGCTACATCAGAAAAGGCTTAAGTTGTAAAAAAATAATAATAAAGAACCGCTTAAATATTTAAGCGGTTCTTTTATTATCTTCCAAAAGATGCTTCAATAATTTTATTGTTTATAACTTCATCAAGATCATAATTTGCTTGAATATTAAGTTGAGGTGCAACGGATTTTATTATTTCATTGGCTGTCGGTACGGCATTCCAACCGGCAGTATTTTGCCCCAAAGTTTCTTTTAATCTTTTAGGACTGTCCATCATTACCAATAAAGCATATTGCGGATTTGATATCGGGAACGCGGAAACAAAGGTCGTCAGAACTGTTTTTTTATCATATTTATTGTTAACCAATTTATCAGATGTTCCTGTTTTTCCGCCCACATCATATCCTAAAACATCGGCTTTTTTTCCTGAACCTTTTGTAACTACGGCACGCATAAGTTTGCGCATTTGTTTTGAGGTATTATCGGAAATTACGCGAAAACCTTGTTTATCTATAGGCGAGTTTTTTACCAATGTCGGATTATAATAAATACCGCCGTTTACCATTGCCGAATAGGCTGAAATAATGTGTAACGGAGTGATTGAAATACCATATCCGTAACCGATTGTTGCAATATTTGAATCGGTTTTTTCCCATCTTTCGACGGGAGGAACTAACGGCATTGCAGTTTCAATTATTTCTAACTTAAGTTTTTCCATAAACTTAATTTTTTTCAAAAAATTGTATTGTTCTTTAAATCCGCTTTTTAATGCAATTAAAGCTGAAGCTATATTTGATGAATGGATAAGAGTTTCTTCAACGGATAACCAACGATTTTTGGCATGAAAATCTCTGATTACGTGAGCCTTAAGTTTCAAAGGTTTCGAAGCATCAAGCATTTCATTTATTTTAATTTTACCGCTATCCAAAGCCATTGCCGTATTAAATATTTTTAATACTGAACCGGGTTCATAAACATAGAAAGTAGCTTTGTTAAATTGAGCCGCCATATCTTTGGTTTTAATATCATTGGGGTCATAATCCGGAAGAGAAACCATAGATACAATCTCTCCGTTATTAA
The DNA here is from genome assembly GCA_045633825.1 of Alphaproteobacteria bacterium. Lineage (GTDB taxonomy): Bacteria > Pseudomonadota > Alphaproteobacteria > RF32 > CAG-239 > CAZU01. The sequence goes on from JAZQZB010000047.1 coordinate 4,192, forward strand.
CATTCATTAAGATTGCGACGGCACCTTCAGCCTGATATTTTTTCATATTTGATTCTAATATTGTTCTAATAGTATCCTGAACTCCGATATCAACAGTTAAAGACAAAGGTAATTGAGTATTGGTAATTATGTCATCCATACCTTTTTCGATACCGGTTAAACCACGATTGTCAACATCAGTAAATCCTACTACATGAGAAAGTAATTTTTGATGAGGATAAACACGTTTTTCACTAGCTATAAAATCTAATCCGGGATCTCCGATATTTAATACTAAAGCTTGTTGATGAGGGGTAAGTCCTTTGACTAATGTAAAGTTTTTTGGTGTTGAGTCCGTTAATTTTTCATATATATTTTTATATTTAAGATTAGGGAAAATGTTTGCTAATTCTCTAGCAGTTTTTTCCGGGTGCATAATATTTTTCAGATTAACGGAAAGATCATTGGTCGGTAAAGTTGTCGCTACAATATTTCCTTTAACATCAATAATGTCGGTACGATGAATTTTTTCTTCTGTTTTTTGAGTTTTTTCTATTTGATGGTTATTCAAGTTTGGTAAAACAGATATACCGAATAATCGAAACGAAACGATTAAATAAGCTAAAAGGCAAAGATTTATTACCAACAAAATTCTTTTTTTGCCGAAAAAATCAGTAGAGGAGGTTTGATTATTGTCCCACTGGGAAAACATATCTTTTCGCCCGATATTTATTTCTTGACCGAGACGATAAAAATTAGAACTTTCTTTTTTCTTTTTGTTATTTCTCAAAAAGCTACTCATATCCTGCACAATTCAATTATAAATTTATCCGTTTATCTGTTGGATTTTGCCATTTTTTTCAAAGATTTATTGTTTTGGGCCAAAACCGCAATATTTTTACGAGCGATATCACGTTGCGAGTCGTTCGATTCATAATTGAATGGTAACGCAGAATAGTTAATAATTTGTTCAGGCTTAACAGGTTTTAATGCAATATGATTTTTAACTAAATTACGAAGTCTTGTCGGATTGTTCAAAGTAGACCATTCAGCATTAAGGATATGAATATTTTGGGCATCTTTTTTATTTTTATAATCAATTTGTTTCAGTTCATTTTCCATACGATATACCGAATTTTTAACATGTGTGGAAACGGTAATGGAAAACATTACAAGAGCAATACATAAAGCATTTTTAGCTAATCGGTTTAAATTCATTTTTAAGCTCCTACTGGGCATAAAAGCGGGTTAATTCCTAATTGCATAACGCAGTTTTGCCGAGCGCGAGCGAGAGTTAAGCTCTAATTCTTGAGCTGTTGGCACAATCGCTTTTGAAGCAAAGGAAAACAATGCGTCAGAGTTTAAGTTTGTATTTTGGCGATAACGAGAAACATGTTCTTTTTTATCGCTGTTTGACTTCATAAAAGTCTTTACGATACGATCTTCTATAGAATGAAAATCAACGACGACTAAACGACCGTTTTTCTTCAAACGAGAAGTTGCACCTAAAAGACCTTTGTTTAACTCATTTAATTCATCATTAACCGCTATGCGCAAAGCCTGAAAACTGCGAGTTGCAGGGTCAATATTCTGATTAAATGAACGTTTGTTAATTTGATAAATAATATTTGCCAGCTCTACAGTTGTTTCAATGGGTTTAACTTTGCGAGCTTCAATAATTTTTTTGGCAATTTGGCGAGATTTTTTTTCTTCACCATAATTGTATAGAATATCGGCAAGCTCTTCTTCTGAAAGTTTGTTAACTAAATCTTTGGCGGAAATACCGGTTTGAGACATTCTCATATCTAAAGGTGCATCTTTCGAAAAAGAGAAACCTCTTTCGGTTTGATCAAGTTGCATTGAAGAAACCCCGATATCAAAAACGGCGCCATCAATATCTTCATTAATCAATGAAGCAAAATTTCCGAAACAACCTTGTCTGAATTCAAAACGGTCACCAAATTGTTTTTTTAATTCTTTGGCGCGGGTAAGTACGGTATTATCTCTATCCAAGGCAATAAGTTTGCAGTTTGCTTTGTTAAGAATGGCTTCGGAATATCCTCCGTTACCGAAAGTTGCATCAACATAGGTTTTATTATCAGATACATCAAGGCTTTTTATAACCTCGTTTAACATCACCGGATAATGTATTTGATAATTTGCCATTTTTTACTTTACCTCCTCATTGACAGGTCTTATAGAGGGGCGTCTTTTTAATACTTCGGCACGAATACGAGCTTCTTCTTTTTTCCAATTTTCAGGGTTCCAAATTTGGAATTTGCGACCCTTACCGACAAAAACAGCTGTGTTTGTAATTTGAGCATGTTCCAAAAGTTTGTCTGACAACATAATTCTTCCGGTGGAATCGAAAGAAAAGCGTTTGGCATCACCAAACACTAAATTTGTCAAATCATCTTGAGTTTCGGAGAAAAAGTCTAAAGCATCTTCCATTTCGGAAGCTAATTTATCAAGCAATTCTTCCAGACATCCTTCAATACATGGAGCAGTCAAACTACGATAGCAAACAATTTCAGATTCTTTGGATTTTACTATTGCGCGATAGTCGGAAGGCAAAGAAACACGGCCTTTTGTATCGACCTTGTTTATAACCGTATCCATAAATAAAAATGTTTTACGCAATTTTCAAATCCTTTTTTTAAGCTTACTTTAAATGGTATATCATGGTATTTTATGGGAATCAATGGGAATTTTTAGTAATTTTTTAACTGTTCGTATAATGTTCTGGCAGGTATTTGCAAAACCTATGTATAACAACGTGTTGCGCGTTAAAAAAAATGTGCATTATTTTTTGATATTTTTTTTTTAGGACTGTTAATTCTTTTTACTGAATAAAATATAACATAATTCTTGCAATCATTGACGGATATGTCTATTCTAATCACTAAATAAGACAGCCGGACAGTCGCTTTGTTGCTTTGACTTCAAAGAGGAAAGTCCGGGCATCAAGGGAACACGATACCGGATAACGTCCGGCTGGGGAAACCCAAGGGAAAGTGCCACAGAGATATACCGCCGAACTATATGTTCGGTAAGGCTGAAAAGGCGAGGTAAGAGCTCACCGCGGTGGTGGTAACACAACCGGTCCAGGTAAACCCTATCGGATGCAAGACCAAGTTAGGAGCTTCAAGGTGTTGCTTTGCAACAAACCGGATGATATGGGGCGTTCTCTACCCACTCCAGAGGTAGGTCGCGATGAGCTGTTTAGTAATAATCAGCCAAGATGAATGACTGTCGCTTTTTTATTAAAAAGTACAGAACCCGGCTTATAGGCTGTCTTGTTTTTTTTGCTATATGATAAAAGGATTATTTGATGCAACAAACGATCGCAAAAGAATTAAAAATTGAAGGTGTCGGTTTGCACTCCGGAGTAAAATCAACATTAATACTCAAACCGGCAGACATTAATACCGGTATAGTTTTTGTAAGAACAGACATTAACGGTGCAAAAACAATACAGGCAAGTTATGTTAATGTTATCAATACCAAAAATTGTACTTGTATCGGTTATGATGAAAAAAATATGGTTTCAACAATAGAACACCTTATGGCTGCATTATATATTATGCAAATTGATAATGTCGTTGTTGAGACAGATGCTCTTGAAATGCCGATATTGGATGGTTCGTCCCAAGCATTTTTACAAAAACTGCAAGAAGTTGGAACAATTAAACAAAATGCTTCTCGTAAGTATGTCAAAGTTTTGCAAAAAGTTGAAGTTTCTGACGATAAGGGAAATATTATATCTTTAGAGCCGGCAGATGATTTGTATATTAATTTTGTAATTGAATTTCCTTCCAAAATTGTCGGAAGACAAGAGTTTGACTGTGTTATTAACAAAGAAATCTTTACTAAAGAAATTGCTCCATGCCGTACATTTTGTGAAAAATATCAAATCGATTATTTGCGTTCAATCGGTTTAATTAAAGGAGGTTCTTTAGAAAACGGAGTGGTTTTAGATGGTGAAACTATTTTAAACCCCGGAGGTTTTAAGGTTAAAAATGAATGTGTAAATCATAAAGTTTTGGACGCTATTGGTGATATGTATACAGCAGGTTTTCCTGTTTTGGGTAAATTAAAAGCATATAGAACCGGACATTATCATAATAACCTGATATTAAAAGCATTGTTTACTGATACTGCTAATTATCAAATTATTGAAAAGGAATAAAATATATGAAAAAGATTGCTTTCGGACTATTGTTGTTTACTGTTGCTTGTGCTTCTGCATCAACTACAGATACACAAAATTTAACAGCGGAAGAATTGTATGATCAAGCTTATGCCGAAATGGAAGACACTGCTTGGCAAAAAGCTGCAACGACTTTTGAAAAAATAGAACTTGAGCATCCTTATTCTAAATTGGCGGCCAAATCTAAATTGATGAGTGCTTACGCTTATTACAAAGGTGAAAAATATGATGATGCTATTTTAAGTTTAGATAGATTTATTCGTTATCATCCCGGAAATAAAGATATTGATTATGCTTATTATATGAAAGGTATGTGTTACTATGATCAAATAGTAGGCTCTGAAAAAGATCAAGAAAACACTCAAAAAGCTGAAGAAGCTTTTAATCAAGTAATTGTTCGTTTTCCTGACTCAAAATATGCTAAAGATGCTTCCGGCAAAATGGCACTTATTCGTGATCATATGGCCGGACATGAAATGGAAGTCGGCAGATATTATTTGAATGAGAAAAACTATCTTTCGGCACTAAATCGTTTTTCTGCGGTGGTAAAAGATTTTCAAACCACCCCGCAAATTGAAGAAGCATTATATCGTCAAGTCGAAGTTTACACAATTTTGGGTTTGAAAAAAGAAGCTAAAGATTCTCTAGCTGTTTTAGCTCATAATTATCCTAAAAGCGAGTGGTATAAACGAGCAGTTGAAATAACCAAGTAAGGCTGTAATAAAAAAATGCTTCGCTCGTTAAATATTTCCAATGTTGTTTTAATTGACCGGCTTGATATTGACTTTAATGCCGGCTTTGGAGTGTTAACCGGTGAAACCGGTGCGGGAAAATCGATTTTGCTTGATGCTTTGGGCTTGGTAATCGGCAAGCGAGCAGAAACTTCGCTTATCCGAAAGGGAACGGAAAAACTTTCTGTTACGGCGGTTTTTGATAATGTAAAACATTCTGAATTAACCGAACTTTTACAAGAAAATGATATCGAGATTGACGGCAACGAGATTATGATAAAGCGCACCTTAAATACATCAGGTGTGGGAAAAATCTTTATCAATGACCAACCGATATCAGCTAAATTATTAAAAGAAATCGGCAAATTTTTGGTTGAAATTCACGGACAATTTGATAATCAAGGTCTGCTTAATCCGGCGAATCATTTAAGCATATTAGATAATTTTGGCGGGTATGAAAATTTGCTTGATCATTGTGCAAAAGCACATAAAGAATATAAAGAAATTATCAAAAAAATTAATGATGCTGAAAGAGATATTCTAAAAGCTAAAGAAGATGAAGAAAATTTAATTCATTGGATAAAAGAGCTTGAAACTTTGAGCCCGAAATCAGGTGAATTGGAAGAATTACAGGCTCGCCGCCAAGAGATGATGAGCTCCGAAAAAATTATTGAAAATTTGAATTATGCTTATGCTTCGCTTACTCAAGGTAAGGATGTCTCATCAGCAATTCGCTCGGCTCAAAGTGGTATTTCCAAAGCCAATAATTATGTTTTCGGCAAATATGATGAAGTATATGCTTCACTCGACAGAGCTTTGATAGAGATTACGGATGTTATTGACCAAATCGAAGGTTTATCTTCGGAAATCGGTTTGAATGCAAATGAACAAGAAAGTATAGATAGTCGTATTTTCGCCTTAAAAGATGTTGCCAGAAAGCATGGGTGTCCGGTTGATGATTTGCCTGAAACTTTAGCTAAATTTAAATCTATGCTCAATTCTATCGAAAAAGGCGAAGATATTTTATCAGATTTGCGCAAAGAAGGACAAGCCAAACGTTTGGCTTATATCGAAGTTGCTAATCTTTTGCATAAGACCAGAGTTAAAGCCGCACAAAAATTAGATACTTTGGTTATGGCGGAACTTCCTCCGTTAAAAATGGAAAAAGCTAAATTTGTTACCGAGATAAAACAAAAAGGCGAGGATTTGTGGTCGGACAAAGGTTTTGATGATGTATGCTTTACCGTTGCCACTAATCCGAACTCTCCACAGGGCCCGATTAACAAAATCGCTTCCGGGGGTGAACTTTCTCGTTTTATGTTAGCCTTGAAAGTAAACTTGGCATCGACATCTAACATTCCGACCATGATTTTTGACGAGGTGGATGCCGGTATCGGTGGTGCCGTTGCTCAAGCGGTCGGCGAAAGATTATCAAGACTTGGTAATTCGGTTCAAGTTTTGGTCGTAACCCATGCTCCGCAAGTAGCCGCACTCGGAAACTATCATTTCAAGGTCGCCAAAACTACAACAAATGATATTACAACAACAAATATTTGCGTTCTTGATAATAATGAGCGCAAAGAAGAAATAGCCCGCATGCTTGCCGGCGAAGTTATTACCGATGAAGCCCGAGCCGCTGCGGTTAAACTGATGAAATAATAAAAAAAAAGAGGAATAAATAAAATGACTACACGTACACGTTTTGCTCCGTCTCCTACAGGATATATGCATATCGGAAACTTGCGCACGGCATTATATGAATATCTCATTGCCAAAGCTAATGGTGGCGACTTTTTATTAAGAATTGAAGACACCGATCAAAAACGTTATGTGGAAGGTGCAACCGATATCATTTATTCAACCTTAAAAATGGTTGGTATGAATTGGGACGAAGGTCCGGATATCGGTGGAAATTATGGTCCTTATGTTCAATCCGAACGTAAAGATTTGTATGCTCCTTATGCTCATAAATTAGTCGAGTTGGGCGGTGCACATTATTGTTTTTGTGCCGAGAGGGAAAAACAACTCGATGAAGACGGCAACGAAATAATTGCCAAATTTGAAGATCCTTGCAAGCATATTACTTTGGAAGAAGCTAAAAGAAGAGTTGCAACCGGCGAACCTTATGTTGTTCGTCAAACCATCAACAAAAAAGGCAAATCGCAATACGAGGATAAAGTTTACGGAACAATCGAGATTGATTATGACGAATTAGATGAGGGGGTTTTGCTGAAAAGCGATGGATTCCCGACATACAATTTTGCCAATGTTATTGATGACCATTTGATGAACGTAACCCACGTTGTCAGAGGAAGCGAATATTTGCCCTCAACTCCGAAATATAACTTGATGTATGACACTTTCGGTTGGGAAAGACCTGTGTATGTCCACTTACCGCCTGTAATGAAAGACGCTACGCACAAGCTTTCAAAACGTAACGGAGACGCATCATTTCAAGATTTGGTAGCCAAAGGTTATTTGCCGGAAGCCATTATCAATTATATAGCACTTCTTGGTTGGAATCCCGGAAATGAAGAAGAGATTTTCTCAATTAAAGATTTAGAAAAAATATTCTCGGTTGAAAGATTAAACAAATCTCCGTCGATTTTTGACATTGTAAAATTAACTTGGATGAATGGTGTATATATCCGCAATTTGAGTGAAGAAGAATTTTATCAAAGAGCTTTGCCATATTTTACTGATTTGTCAGATGGTGTTGATACTCATGCTTTGGCTCGTGCGCTTCAACCGCGTATTGAAACTTTGGCACAAATATTAGAGCAAATTGCTTTTGTTAAACAAGTTCCCGAATATTCGATAAGTTTGTATGAAAACAAGAAAATGAAAACGGACATTGAAGTTGCCAAAAAAGCTTTGCCTTTGATTAAGGAAGTTTTGGTTAAGCAAAATGAGTGGAATAATGATGCGTTGTTTGCTGCGTTAAAATCTTTGGCCGAAGCAAATGAAATGAAAAACGGTCAGATTTTGTATCCGGCCCGCATTGCTTTTTCCGGTCTTGAAACAACCCCCGGAGGTGCGACCGAATTAGCCGTAGTTTTAGGCAAAGATGAGTGTTTAAAACGCATTGACGCTGCTATTAAAAAACTCGGATAATATTTAAGCAGTTATCCTACGGAATGAAAGTTTAAATAGTCATCCCTCCGAACGAAGCAAGGTCAGGGGAGTTCCGAATTAGTTTAAATAATCAAAGATCGTCATCGCTATTTTTTGCAGAGCAAAAAATTCAAGCGATCTTCGAATTTTTAAAATATATCGAAGATGCCTAATCTCGCTCATACCTCGCTCAAGGTATGACTCTTCTATGTCATCCCTCGTTTTTGTTAAGAAAACGTCAAGGGATCTTCGAATTAGATTAAATTTTGCGCTTCGCAAAGATAAAGATTCCTTGACGCACGGACGCATAGCGCCGCACGAGGAATGACATTTTTTTG
>JAZQZB010000048.1:0-16973 GCA_045633825.1 Alphaproteobacteria bacterium
TCGGCGCCGAAATAACTTTGGCAAATGAACCAAACTCTTTTATTAAACTTTTGGCTAACGGTTTTACATCTCGTCTGGGTATGGCATAAGTTAATAACAATTCTAAAGCTTCGTAGTCTGCCATATCAACACCGAGACCTCACAAAAACCTTTCTTTCAATCTTTGTCTGTGCCCGATATATGACGCTTCTTCCTTCGTCATCCCTATAGTCCTTATTTTAATATTTTGAAAACATAATATAATATTTTTTAATTTACATACCAAATTATATCAACTATAAAAAAAAATTATTGCTCAATAATTTTTTATACTCTATTTTAATAGCATATTGTATCTTTTTTTTATGTGAGGTTTATATGTCAAAATTAAAAAAATTTACTATTGTTTTATTAAGCGGAATCGTTGTTTTTTGTGTAGGTTGGCTTGCTTTGTTCGGGCAAGGAGTTTTAATTTCCCGCAAAATGGATAAACCTTATCCTTTTTATAATGATGAACTGGCTAAACAACACCTTATTGCTCATGCCGGCGGTGCCATTGACGGAAAAGTTTATACCAATTCTCGTGAGGCTATTGAAGGCTCAATTAAAGCCGGTCGCAAATATATTGAAATTGATTTGATTGAAACATCGGACGGTGAATATATCGCCGGTCATGATTGGGAACGAATCAACGAAATGACAGGAAGAAAAGGCGATAAACCTTTAACAAAACAAGAATTTTTATCTTCAAAACTTTATGGCAAATATACCCCTATGTCGATAGACGATGTTGCCGAGCTGTTTGAAAAATATCCCGACTGGGTAATGGTGGTTGATAAAATCAGAGATTTGGACTATTTACACAAACATCTTCCCTATCATGATCGTATGATTGTTCAGGTTTTTGCACTTCACAACTATTTTAAGGCTTTGCAACTGGGTTATAAATATCCGACTCTTCGCTTAAAGGGAGGAAGACGAGGTGTTAAAGAAATATACAAGGTCTTGATGGATATAGGAAATGTTAAATCAGTTATTTTGGGCGAAAAATCATTTAACAAAAATAAAGAGTATATCGGTCAGCTTCATAGCAAAGGTATAACTGTTATTTTGTATGGTAACCCGAGTTATCAAATAGTTGACAATCCCGAAGCCATTAAGGCTAATTTGTATAAATATGTTGACCTTATCGATAGCGACCACTTGTCAAAGTTGGAGTAAATTTAAATGAAACTCTACCACTATGCACCAAAAGAAAACACCGTAATGAGAGATGGATTATTCTCTATTTCTAAAATTGATAGAAATTTAAGACCATATACTCATCGTGCCGGTTCGGAAAATAAAGAAGACATTCTAAAATGGATGGATAGCACATTTTATGGACGTTCTCGGGCTATTTCTTGTTTAACAGAACAAATAAAATGGCAAGGTAATGACCCTATATTGAAAAAGATAGTTGATGGTACAGAACTTTTTTCATTTGAATTAGACGAGTTAATAAAAGATGGTTTGGTTGAATCAATATGGTGTAAAAATGGTTCTGATGCTGGAGGCTTAAATGAAAAATTTTATCAAATTAAGGTGGATGAAATTGATTTATATCCACTTACTTGGGAAAAAGTAGATGCATCAAAAGATTTGCTCTATGCGGTGGTTCGACATTATCTAATTGTGTTAAAAGATGGGTACATTCCCTCAAAATATATCAAAAAGGAAAATTAATGCTAAAATATTTAACCCAAGAAAACGCAGATGATATTGAATTTATAAAAAATATATTATCCAAATCTAATTTATCATATTTAATTGGGAAACCTATTCGTTTGATTGGTGGTTCAAAATCATTTGCTTATCGAGTGAATGACTATGTAGTGCGTTTTCCAAAGGCTGAAATAATTTGGCAATCTCAACAACTAGAAGCAAAAATATCGAAACTGTTACAAGCAAATCTACCTGATAAATGGAAAAATAAGGTAACCAATGTTGTTTGTTGTTCAACATCAGAATATCCGTTTGCCTATCATAAAATTATAAAAGGCAAGATTTGTGATAACATACGAGGGGAAACAGATTATAATACCTGTTATGACAATTTATCTGAAGGTCAAAAAAAGTTACTAGCCAAAGATATTGCTGAATTGCTAGTAGCATTACATTCAATACCAACAGATATAACAAATCCTATGGCAGAAAATTGGAATTTTACCAATAAAGCTGATTTTAACTATGAATTATGCAAGTCAGTGCTATTAAAATATAGTAACAATAAAATCAATATTGATAATTTTAAATGCAACATTGCTAGTGACGATGTCGTTTTTACTCATAACGATATGAGTGGAAGTAATCTTATATTAGATGAAACCAAAGATAATGTTTTGCAAGGCATTTTAGATTTTGGCAATGCCGGTAATATGCCACGAATTAATGAATTTTTCCCATATTATAAAATAAATAGACATTTGGCACGACAAATTATTGATGAATATAATCAAATTTCAAACACCAAAATAAGTCAACAAATGGCTGATTACATAGTGCTTGTATATTTAGGATACATAATGTACAATCAGGAAAAACATGGGAAAACAGTGTCTAGCTTCCCATTAATGATTTTGAATAATTTTATGAGTGATTTATACAGAGATAACTAAAATGACACTATCAATTCAAAAAGCAGAAGATATTATTGCCGAAGTAAAGGCAAGAGATACTGCCATTGGTAGAGATATGTCGCGCTGGTGGATGTATGAAAATCATATTAGAGCAGCTGCTAATATAGCTAAAACTATAGCATCAAAAATAGATGGTATGAATGAAACTAAAGCATATATTTGTGGTTTATTACACGATGTCTGCCGAACTAATGAAAGGCAAGAGGCAAGGTTTCACAGCATTACAGGCTATGAAAAATTGGTTGATAAAGATGAAGATGTAGCTCAATCTGTATTGGTTCATATGTTTCCTTGGAATGAAATTCCCCCTTACGAAGAATGTAAAGATATGTTCTTTGGTAACAAGAAAGACTATGATTTTATTGTTGAATACACAAAAAATAATTCTCCAAACGATTATGATTTATTGACTCAAATGGCAGATAGTTTATCCAATAAAAATGGAATAGTGACATTAGAACAAAGAGCAAAAGAATATTCTGAAAGGCACGGAGTTGATATTTTATCATCAATGATAGAACCAAGATATCGTCTTAAATCATATTTTGATAAAAAGGTTGGTGGAAATATTTATGATTTGATTATAAAAAATAACTCTTATAATTTTAGCATAAATCAAGGAAGATAAACACATTTCACTCCTCAATATTAACTTTGATGTATTGATATTTTCCGCTAGGGATGTCAAGGCAAATTATACCTATAGGGGTTAATGCTTTGTGCCAACACCACAGGCAGACAAACCTTGATAATGAATTAAATAGTTTTTCAATCTTTATAAAATTTCACTTATAGTTGCTTTATGTTTTCGTCTAACTGCTTTAACAATGTTTGGGTTTCTAATACTTTTGTGATATCAGCAATATCCATAGATTGTCCTGTTGCTGAAATCAATAATTTGAAATGGGATACTAAAAATACAATTATTTTAAGTATGGAAGATGGTAAGCAATATATTTTAACTAATATATTGCCCAATATTAGAGAGATATTGGAAAAAATAGAAACAGTAATGATTGTATTTAAACAAAAACAAGATATTATAGAAGCATATAATGTGGAAATAATTAAAGATAGCACATTAGAGTTTGATGATTCGTTTAATGAAGAAGCAATTTCATATTATAAAAAATTTGAAGAACTGCAAAAAAGTCTTAAAAAATCTTAAAACATACAAAAACAGCCCAAAGTATAAAACTCGGGCTGTTTTTGATTCCATTAAATCAATCGACAAACTGTTTTAACAATATCCTCTACCGTGTTCCACTCTTCGGCGTCCTCGATAGGAATGGCTATTGAATACTTTTTCTCAAGTAAAAAGATAAGCTCTATAACATCCAGACTATCCGCAGATAAATCTATTTTGATGTTTGAACTCATCTCAACATTATAGTTGAGATAACAGCACTCATTTTCGAAATGATGTTTAACATACTCAAAAATTTCTTTTTCTTTTTTTTGATATGTTACCAACAGAGTAATAGCCTGATCTCTGGTTAAACCGAGATTGATGATTGCCTCATTTAGCTGATCTAATTTGTCTTGCATAATTGTATAAAATTAAAGTTAAACTCATTTATAATATCAATTTGGAATTCATTATTATCATATTTTTAAAACTTTGGCAACAAAAAATCCTCGCATTTAAATGAGGATAAAAAATTTAATAAGCAAAAACTGATGAATTGTTGAACTCTATTAAAAGATGAAACAAGAAAAATAAATGAGTGGTAATAATTAAAATTCCGACTATTTTAGCATTGAATGATAAATTTGTCGTATTTCCTTGACTTTTAAATCATTTTCGACTATTTTAATATTAGATGATAAATTAGTCGGAGTTTGCAGATGTATATTCAAAGAACTATTGAAAATGCCGTAAAACGAATGAATTCGTCTTTTCCGGTTGTGTTAATCACAGGACCAAGGCAAGTTGGCAAAACAACAGTATTTAAGTGTTGTGACGAGAAACGTAATTATGTTTCTTTGGATACATTGGAAAATCGTAAATTAGCCAAAGAAAATCCTGCCTTATTTTTACAACGTTTTGAAGCGCCTTTATTGATTGATGAAATTCAATATGCTCCTGAACTTTTGCCATATATTAAAGCTATTGTAGATGAAAAAAAGCAAAAGGGAATGTTTTGGATTACAGGCTCGCAACAATTTCATTTAATGCAAAGTGTATCAGAAAGTCTTGCCGGCAGGGTAGGAATTCTTAATTTGGAAGGTTTTTCTTTACCTGAACTATCGAGAAAACCGTTTTATGATAAATTTGTTCCTACTCTTGAATGGATTTCAGCAAGGAGTAAGGAAGCTCAAAGTTTGGATTTAAAGGAACTTTATGAGATTATTTGGCGAGGTTCTTACCCTTCCTTGAATAATGATGAAAATATCGATTGGGAAGACTTTTATAGTTCTTATGTTCAGACATATATAGAACGAGATATTCGTGATTTGACCGACAGTGGTGATGAAATGCAGTTTTTGGAGCTTTTAACTGCATTAGCAGCAAGAAGTGGACAATTACTGAATTTTTCAGATGTTGCACGAGATATAGGAAAGCCTGTGTCAACAATTCAGCGTTGGGTGTCCATCTTACAAACATCCGGTGTAATTTATTTATTGTATCCATTCTCTAAAAATATTAGCAATCGAATGACCAAAATGCCTAAAATATATTTTATGGATACAGGGTTAGTTTGCTATTTAACCAAATGGAATAGCCCTGAAACATTGGAAGCAGGTGCTAAAAGTGGTGAAATTTTGGAGACATTTGTTGTTGCTGAAATATTAAAAAGCTATCTTCATAACGGAAAAAAACCTAACATTTCTTTCTATCGTGATAAAGATAAAAAAGAGATAGATGTTATTTTGGAAGAAAATGGAAAAGTTTATCCTATCGAGATAAAGAAAAAGACAAATCCTGATAATAAAGATATAAAGAATTTTGATGTTTTACAAAAAGCAGGGCTTCAAGTGGGTGAAGGAGCTGTTGTTTGTTTAGCACCAACTCATTTACCTTTGGCTGAAAGTGTAAATATTATACCTGTTTATTATTTGTGATGTATAGAATATGGTATATTAAAACAACAAGGTAGCGGTCGCAGTACTCATTATATATTAACTTGCGGAGAATAAACACTATATTCTCCGCAAATTTTGCGTAGATTGCAATAAAAATCCCCGCATTTGTGCAAGGTTTGAAAAATATATCTGTTTTTATTTTATACCCGTTAAGCTATGAGCTAATTTTATTTCATTGTTAGTCTTATTGATTATACCTATCAGCTTTTCATCGCTTAAACCCGAAAGGTAGGAAAGTGCGGTAATATATTCGCCTACTGAACCTTGCGCAGCTTCCAGCTTTAGGCTAGGATAGTTTGATAATGCAAATCTTCTTATGTTGATATTTTTCTTAATTTCTTTCAGCTTTGCGTAATTTTTAGTTGGTTTTTCCATGTCAATATAAACACCATCTTGTTTGTATTGCCACATTCCGCCGGTTGCGACATCAACAAGCCAACTTGGCCAACCGGTCAAGTTTAGGATTGCAAAATTATTAAATTTCGTTTTTAGGATTTGTTGTTGCTCTTCGTATCCTTTTTTCTTTGCTGTTATGATTATGTTGCCGGAGCCTTTATCAAGCGGATAAACACAAGGAGTTTTACAAGCTTTGATACCACTGACATAAATTTCTACTCCTTTAACATTAGAATCAAAACTCATATCTTGTGTAGATCCGCTAAAAATTGTGCCACATCCCGACAATATCATAAATATCGGCAAAATATATTTTTTATTCATTGTTCGTCCTTCCATTTTTTATTTTAACAACAAAAAAGCCGCCATGATGAAAGGCGACTGGAAGTTGGTAACTATTTATAGGAATAGTGCGACATATTGACTGAAATAGCTTATTTTGCCGCCTTCCAGTCAAAAAGACCTTCAGGCGTGCAAATGTTTCGTCTTTACACATAGACGCCTATAAAGAGGTTACCACACCCCAGACAAGTTATCATCTTATCTGTTGTTGAATCTATAATTAAATATGCTAATTGTAAAGAGAAAAAACTTCAACCTCCTATCAAATTTAGGAGGTTGTCAAGATTGGTGCTCCGGAAAGAATTGCTAAGTAAAAACAAGCAATGCTCTGCTTGTTTTTGTCTGCAAAATCTTGGAAAACATTGTCGAGTAAGGGAGATTTTTTCAAACCGAAACGAGACTATGTTCCCAAGTGATAGTCCTTTGCATAATTTTAAGGGATTTTGAAAAAAAATGACCTTAAATTATGCCGGAGCATAAAAAATCCTCGCATTTTGCGAGGATATAAAAACTTGGTGCACCAAAGTTGACGAATTGTTGAACTTTATTGTTGTCGAAACAAGAGAAATAAATGAGTGGCAATAATTAAAATTACAACTTTTTCTCATACCAAGCACCCTTGGTAGAACCATTTTTAATCAAGAATCCACTATCAACTAATTCAGCTAATGCTTTTTTCACTGTTGCTATATTGATATTAGTTGTTTTAGCAATCTCTGAACTTGTCCATTGGTTAGATTCCTCAAATAAAGCAAGAATCCTTGTTTGATTTAAAGTTAATCCTTGTTTTTTACCTAATTCGATTTTCTTTTCTAATCTTATTTTTTGTTTCAAGACTGTCTGTAAAAAGAACATCAACCACACATTGTAATCAATATTGTCAGTTTTAAATGTCTGCTGACAATTTCTCAATGCTTTGTAATAAGTATTTTTATTCTCTTCTATTATTGTTTCCATAGAACTATATGGAACATAAGAATACCCACTTTTTAGTAATAGTAATGTGGTTAATGCTCTTGATAATCTGCCATTGCCATCTTGGAAGGGATGAATTGCCAAAAAATGAACAACAAATAAGGCAATCAATATCAATGGATGTAAAGCATTGTCTTCTAATAACTCTCTTGTCTGTGATATTAGTTTTCTCATCAGCTCTGGGGTTTCAAATGGGGTGGCTGTCTCAAATACTATACCAATTTGCTTACCATCAGTATCAAATGCTGCTACACTATTAGATAAAGTTTTATAATTTCCTCTATGAGCTTCATCTTTGCTTGAATATGATAAAAGAATCTTATGAAGTTGCTTTATATAGTTTTCAGTAAAGGGGATTACTTCATAATTATCAAATATATTTTCCATCAGGTCAGCATATCCTATTACCTCTTGCTCATCTCTGGTAGAAAAAGATTGTTTTTTTATATTTGATAAGATGGTTTCAACTTGTCTGTCAGATAAGATATTACCTTCAATTCTATTTGAAGAACCTATGCTTTCAATAGTTGCCACTTTTTTTAATGATTGTAGTTTTTCCGGGGTTCTGCTAATAGCATTCCAACTTCCCTTAAACTCATCAATTTGGGAAATAATACCAAGCATTTCAGTAGTAATATTGATATCTTTTAAGCTAATCACTTAAACTCTCCAAACATATTCAATTATCTCTAAATATATTTTATTATATCTAATTATATTTAATTTTCAACTAAAAAAGATTAAGCGAATTAACTTTTGTGTAGATTGTAATAAACAAATCCTCGCATTTGCGAGGATTTTTTTAATTGGTGCTCCGGAAAGGACTTGAACCTTCATGAAGAATCCTTCACAAGTACCTGAAACTTGCGCGTCTACCAATTCCGCCACCGGAGCTTCTATACTTTTGTCAAATATTTATACTCAATATTCCATAAGAATCAAGTAATAAAATTGAGCCTAAAAATATTCTGTATAAAACAAACGGCAAAAATGTCGATTTTTTAAGCCACCACATTACAATATATATAGCAACTATTGATGATACATAAGAAAATACTACACCATCAAACATCCAGCACAATTCTTTCAAATTTCCTGATTGCCATACTTCAAATGTTGTCAAAACAGCGGCTCCGATAATCGCAGGTATAGATAATAACATTGAAAACTTTGCTGCTTCTCGACGTTCCAGTCCTAAAAAACGAGCAAATGTTATGGTAATACCCGAACGAGATGTTCCGGGAATCAGTGCTAAACATTGAGCGCATCCGATAACTACCGCATCAAAAACCCCCATATGATCAATCTTTCGAATAGTCATCGAAATTTTATCAGCAACAAATAATAACAATCCATAACCTAAAATTGTCCAACCTATCAATTTAGTGTTTCTGACCCATTCCATACCATGTTCTTTTAATAAATACCCCGCAATTACGGCAGGAATAGTACCTATAACCAACAACCAAAACAATTTAGCTCCCTGATCTTTGAAACAAGGAATAAACCGTGTTTTCAAAACTCCTTTAATAATATCAAAAATTGTTTCGGAAAAATATATCATTACAGCCAAAATTGAGCCGACATGTACTGCAACATCTAATGCCAAACCCTGATCGGGAAAATAACTGAATTTTGACAATAATATAAGATGTCCGGAAGAACTAACCGGCAAAAATTCGGTCAATCCTTGCAATAATGAAAGATAAAAAATTTGAATAGTAGTCATTATGCTTTTTCTTTAATTCCAAATGCCGTACAAAGACGTTTTTTTAATGCTAACGGAGATATGGGTTTTACCAAATATTCATGAATACCTATTTCTTTTGCTTCCATTACCGTGTTTTCTTTTGTATCAATGGTAACCATAATTACCGGCAAATCTTTATTATCGCCGATTTTACCTTCTTTTATTTGACGAGCCAAATGCAATCCGCTCTGTTCCGGTAATTGTTGATCCATTAAAACAACATGTATTTTATAATTTCGCAATACCTCTATTGCCTCGCTTGTATTGGAAGCCTCTTTGGTATTTTTTACTCCGATTTGATATAGAGCTGTTTTTACAAAAGTACGAGAAAATTTATCGTCATCAACAACTAAACAAGTAATTGCATCCCAGTTAATCTGTTTATTATTAGTTTCATTCATGGCCAACCTCTCTTGTTTTGACTTATTTGTAACATAATTTTATTAACAATTATTTACAGTTTTAAACATTTTAGCTGATTTTTTTCCATATCAACCAATGATTGAGGATTAAAGCGCACATTTCTTAAAGATGCGCCCCAATGTAAATGCGGACCGGTTACACGGCCTGTTTTTCCGACCGTACCGATAATATCACCTTGTTTTACCTTTTGCCCAACTTTGACATTCATATCTTTCATGTGAGCATATATTGTTTGCAAACCAAATCCGTGATCTATAACCACAACATTACCGGAATAGAATAAATCAGGATATGCCAATACAATTTCGCCATCTGCCGATGCTTTTATCGGAGTTCCTTCTTGGGCGGCAATATCCATTCCCTGATGCGGATTTTTAGGAATATTATTCATTATACGTTGACCGCCGAATTTACCGGAAATACGTCCTTTAACAGGCATGATAAAGCCTGATAACCAAGCTGTGTTATCTTTAACCCCTTTAAGCGAAGCTCTGACAACCTTGCGTTCTAACTCAATAGCCGCCAAATCCGAATCAGACGGCTCCACCTTACGCGGCGGCACACCTTTAATATTTTGAACATCCCATTCGGTAGTCCCGACATCAAAAGAATAATTAAAATCATCATCAAGACTTACGGTTAATTTTTGGGTTGTTTTTTCATCTCGACCAAAAGCAAGTAAAAAATAACCGTCTTTGCTCAATAATAAATCATCTCCGTTAAGAGTTACTTTAGCGGCATCTTTTGCCTTGCCGATAACAAATTCACCTTGCCTGATATCTCCGCAAAGCTCAAAAGCATTAACATTTACAGTTATTAAACAAATACTAAATATCGAAAAGAGAAATTTGCTTTTCATTGGTGTTTCTTTCCTTTTTTATTGGTTTTGGCGAAATATTTTTTACTTTCGGCTCACTGTTTTCATTAGTATGAGCCATAATACTACCATCAGCAAACATGATTTCCAATTTGCTGTCTTTAGGTGCTTTTTCGGCTAAATAAATTGTTTTGCCGGATTCATCTTTGACCCAAGCAAAACCTCGTTTTAATACCGATTCAACCGAAACGGAATCCAGACGTAAAGTCAAGTTATTCAGTGTTTCTTGATTTTTTTCCAAAATGGTTTTGATATAAAACGGCTTAACCCCGCAAAGCTCAAGTTGATTGAGTTTGTTTTGAATAAAATTTTTGAAAGATATTTTTAATCGTTCGGAACGATCATCAAATTTTTGAGCGGCTTCTTGCAGAATTTGTTCTAAATTCGGAATACCTCGAGCCAAACCTGACAACATATTTTTCAATTCGTTAAAATATCTGATTTTTGAATTTTTCAAACGGGCATCCAAATTGTTTAAATTTGCCTGTAGCTCACTTCTTACCGGAACGGCAAACTCGGCAGCGCCGGTCGGTGTGGGAGCACGTTTATCAGCCACATAGTCAATCAACATAGTATCGGTTTCGTGTCCGACCGCCGAAATAATCGGAATTTGGCTGGCAAACACGGCTCTGATGACACATTCTTCGTTAAACGGCCACAAATCTTCCAAACTTCCGCCGCCACGAGCAACAATCAAAACATCGGGCTTATCATATTCGGATATCTCATCAAGACGGTTAAAATCTTTAATCGCTTGAGCAATTTTTTCGGCAGCCCCTTCGCCTTGAACTGGTGTCGGAATAAGCAAAATATGAGAAGGAAATCTGTCTCTTACTCTATGGATAATATCTCTGATAACCGCACCGGAAGCCGAAGTTACCACGCCGATGGTTTTCGGTAAAAACGGAATTGTTTTTTTGTGAATTGCATCAAATAATCCTTCTTTAGCAAAAGCCTGTTTGCGTTCTTCAAGAAGTTTTAATAAAGCTCCGGTTCCGGCGACTTCCATTGATTCGATAACCATTTGATACGATGACTTACCGGCAAAAGTGGTTATTTTTCCGGTTACCACGACTTCGAGCCCGTCTTCCGGTTTTATAGCCAGATTGGAAGCAACTCCACGCCAAACAACTGCCGAAAGTGTAGCATTTTCATCTTTTAGGGATAAATACCAATGTCCCGAATCAGCTCGTTTAGCTCCAAAAATTTCGCCTTTTACTTTAACTCGTGCAAAGGCCGTTTCGACAAATCGTTTTATTTCAAACGAAATCTCGCTGACACTAAACTCGGGTATATCTTGCGCTTTTTGCGATTGGTTAAATAAATCTTCCATTTTTCAGTAATTCTTTTTATTTATTTTTATATTCTAACTTTACGCAAAGCAAAGCCAAAAGTTAAGCAAAAAATCTAATCTATACAAAGGTATTCAAAAAAAGCCCCCGTTTTTATCGAGGGCTTAAAATCTTAAAGCGATTTCTTAATTTCGGTAATTGCTTCATCAAAGCGAGAACAATCCGTTCCACCGGTTTGTGCCATATCGGGACGACCTCCGCCACCTTGAGCGCCGACATAGGAAGCAACCTTTTTAACCAAATCAACTGCAGAAACCTTACTTTTGACATCATCGCTGACACCGATAACAACCGAAGCCTTGCCTTCGTTGGCTGCAAACAAAGCAATAACAACATTGTCTTTATATTTGTCTTTCATGTCATCGATAATAGCCTTCATTTCTTTGGCTTGAATATCACTCAATTTTTTAGCTACAAACTTAATGCCGTTGATTTCTTCAGCTTCGTTTTGAGATGATGTACCACCGCTGACGAGCTGTTTTTTCAGCTCGAATATTTTGCTTTCCATTTCTTTGCGTTCGGCCAACAAATTGGCAACTCTTTCTTCAATATCATTAACACCGACTTTCAAAAGTTGACTGATATTGTGTACTTTGTTTTCCAAATCTCTGGTATGAGAAACTGCACCCTTACCGGTTACACACTCAAGACGACGAACACCTGCAGCAATAGCTGAATCAGAAAGAATGGAAAAACTTCCGATATTGCCGGTATTTTTGACATGAGTACCACCGCAAAGTTCAACCGAAACACCATCGCCGACGCAAACAACACGAACTTCGTCGCCGTATTTTTCACCGAACAAGGCCATAGCGCCGGAATTGACGGCATCTTCCTGCGACATAATTTTGGTTTGTACATCATAGCTTGAAGCTATCATCTCATTGACTCTATCTTCTAGTCGACGCAATTCATCAGAAGAAATTTGTTTGTTATAAGCAATATCAAAACGCATTCTTTCAGGTGCAACAAATGAACCTTTTTGAGTAACCGAAGCACCGTATTTTTCTTGCAAAGCCTTATGCAACAAGTGAGTTACCGTGTGGTTACGCTGAATAGCATCACGATTTTCGGCATCAACTTCAAATGTTGCCGAAGTACCGACTTTGACAGAACCTTTTATCATACGGCACATATGAACATGAAGTCCTTCGCATTTCTTTTTGGTATCATAAACTTCCGCTTCAAAACCAGCGCCTTTAATCATACCGATATCGCCGACCTGTCCGCCCATCTCGGCATAAAAAGGTGTTTGATTGGCAAGTAATGAAAATTCACCGTCTTTGACTTCGTTAACTAAAGCGCCGTCTTTGACCAAAGCAATAACTTGGCCGTCGGCACAAAGTGTCGAATAGCCTAAAAATTCGCTTGATCCGTGTTTATCCTGCATTTCAAACCAAACTTTTTCCGTACCGGCATCACCTGATCCGGCCCAGTTTTTACGAGCTTCGGCTTTTTGAGCTTCCATAGCTTCATTAAAGGCTTTTTCATCAACACTGATATTACGCAATTTTAGGGCGTCTTGTGTTAAATCGAGCGGAAAACCGTAAGTATCATAAAGTTTGAAAGCAACTTTACCGTCTAAACAATCGCCCTCACCCATATCTTTGGTTTCATCATCAAGCAATTTTAAGCCTTTTTCCATAGTTTTAATAAAACGCTCTTCTTCGGTTTTGATTGTTTCCGAAATCAAAGTTTCAGCTTTTATCAATTCGGGATAAGCTTCGCCCATTTCTTTTTGTAATGAGGGCAACAATTTATAAATCATAGGTTCATTAACACCAAGCATATGAACATGACGCATGGCACGACGCATAATACGACGCAAAACATAACCTCGTCCTTCGTTTGACGGCAATACACCGTCTGCAATTAAAAACGACATTGAACGCAAATGATCGGCTATTACATTGTGAGATGAGGCAAATTTGCCTTTAGGATCAGAGTTTGCCATATCAGCGATTGATTTTATTAAATTTTGGAATAAATCAATTTCATAGTTAGAATGAACACCTTGCAAAATTGCCGAAATTCTTTCCAAGCCCATACCGGTATCAATACATCTTTGTTTTAAATTGATACGACTTCCGTCCGGCAAATCTTCAAATTCATCAAATACCAAGTTCCAAATTTCTATCCAACGATCACCATCTTCTTCCGGTGTACCCGGTAGACCGCCCCAAACTTCGGGACCGTGATCGTAAAAAATTTCCGAACAATAACCGCAAGGACCGGTGTCACCCATCTGCCAAAAATTGTCTTTGGTGGCAATCGGAATAATTCTGTCAGACGGCAAACCCGATACTTTTTTCCAAATATCATGAGAAACTTCGTCAGTGTGAAAATATGTTACGGCTAATTTGTCTTTGGCAATTCCGAACTCTTTGGTAACCAATTCCCAAGCATAGGCGATGGCTTCGTCCTTAAAATAGTCGCCAAAAGAAAAATTGCCCAACATTTCAAAAAATGTGTGATGACGGACATCATAACCGACTGCGTCCAAATCATTATGCTTTCCGCCGGCTCGTACAGATTTTTGGGATGTCGCCGCGCGCTTGAAAGAGGCTGTTTCATTACCGGTAAAAATATTTTTGAATTGAACCATTCCGGAGTTGGTAAACATTAAAGTCGGATCATTATTCGGCACCAAAGATGATGAGGGCAGAATCTTGTGTCCGTTCTTTTCAAAATACTTTAAAAAAGTGCTTCTAATTTCATTTACAGTAGTCATTTTTACTTCCCAAAAATCAAAATAAACATTAACCTCTCATTAATAATGCAATTTTTTGATATTGGCAAGTATTTTTAAGAGCTTAAAATACTATTATTAAACCTAGATTATAAACAAAATTAAAATTCAAAAATGTCGCAAAAAGTAACCACCAATAGTATGGATATAACATATAAGAAGCTATCTTATTTATTTTTGAATAAACAGATACCATTCTGAAAACACAAACATCCAGTAATATAATCACCGCAAAGCCTAGTCCTAAATGACCTTGCGCAAAAAATGTAAAGCACCACAAAATTTGTAAAAACAACTGTATTATAAAAATATTGTTGGCCTTTTTGCGATTATAAGAATCGGCATCTCGTAAAACCATAAATGTCGATATGGCCAACAAAACATATAAAACAGACCAAACAATGGGAAAAACAATGTTCGGAGGAGTTAAAAACGGTTTCTCAACACCGTCATACCATTGTTTTATTCCGATATCGGTAAATATCGAACATACATAGGCCGTTAACATAACCGAAAAAAATGAATAAAAAAATTTAAATCCCTGCTTCATTGCGTTTATTCCTTGAAATGTTTAATATTTTCATATAATTTAAGTGTAATTTACAAATTTTAAATGGGATTATAATAATTGGAATATAAATATAAATTAATCAAAGCTGTTGTTGAAAGTGTGTGCAACAATTTGATTATTGATGCAAAACTTGAAGACGGGCAAAAGATTACCGCTTTTTGCGGCGCGCCTAATATTGCCCAACAATGCAAAACAGGAACCGTTATTTGGCTTAAACGAACTTCTAATCCGTCACGTTTGGTAAAATATAATGTAGCCTTTATAGAAGCTGACGGAACTTTAATCTTTGCCAACCCCAAGTATGATAAACAATTATTTATGGAAGCATTTGAAAATGATATTCTGGAAGAATTTGATAAATATGATGAATGTACTCAATTAAATGATGAATTTGATGAAGGAATTGATTTTATGCTGTCAAACTCATATGGAGAAAAATGTTTTGTATATGCAACTTCAATATATTCAAAACGCGATAGTTATGCTGTTTTTCCACATACAATCAATTTTTTTGAAATGAAAGTTTTTGAAGAACTTCTAAATCGAAAAAAACAAGGATCCGAAGTTTATGTGTTTTTAATTGTCCCTCGAGAAGACTGCATCGACGCTAAATTTGTTTGGGATATCAGCACGTTAGCTTCAGGAGCTGTTTATGATGCAGCTCAAAATGGAATTAACTTTATTTGTTATGCTTGCAATGTAAGCAAAGATAAAATAGAAATAGACCATAAATTAGATATTTTATTCTAAAATTTATAAGGAAATGCTATGAGCAAAAAAAATAAAGACGGTATCACAATATATAATGCGGAAGATTTCAAAGGAATGAGAAAAGCCGGAAAACTTGCTGCAGAATGTTTGGATTATATTACCGATTTTGTTGATATCGGAGTGACAACCGAATATTTAGACGATTTATGCCGAAAATTTATTTTAGAACACGGCGCAATTCCGGCATGTTTAGGATATCGAGGATATCCCAAATCAACATGTATTTCCATAAATCATGAAATTTGTCACGGTATTCCCTCATCGGAACGAAAACTTCTTAATGGCGATATGCTCAATATTGATGTTACGGTTATTGTTGACGGTTGGTATGGTGATACTTCTCGTATGTATTATGCCGGAAAACCATCCGTTAAAGCAAAAAGACTCTGTGATATAACTTATGAATGCTTGATGCGAGGAATCGAAGCGGTAAAACCCGGAGCCTATTTCGGAGATATCGGCGCCGCTATTGAAGAAGTCGCCCATCATTACGGATATTCTATCGTCGATATGTTCTGCGGTCATGGGTTAGGTAAAGTATTTCATGATGAGCCGAATGTTATGCACTGCGGCAAAAAAGGAACAGGACCTCGTATTGAAGAGGGAATGTTCTTTACTATTGAACCAATGATAAATTTCGGCAAAAAAGATGCAACCATATTAGCTAATGATTGGACAGCCGTAACCAAAGATCGTTCTTTATCAGCTCAATTTGAACATTCTTTAGGTGTTACAAAAGACGGTGTTGAAGTCTTTACATATTCACCAAAAGGATTAAACCAACCACCATATAAAAAGTAATTATTTTCAGGACTATAGGGATGACGAAGGAAGAAGCGTCATATATCGGGCACAGACAAAGATTGAAAGAAAGGTTTTTGCGAGGTCTCGGTGTTGATATGGCAGACTACGAAGCTTTAGAATTGTTATTAACTTATGCCATACCCAGACGAGATGTAAAACCGTTAGCCAAAAGTTTAATAAAAGAGTTTGGTTCATTTGCCAAAGTTATTTCGGCGCCGA
>JAZQZB010000049.1:0-6304 GCA_045633825.1 Alphaproteobacteria bacterium
TAATCATCTACAGCCAAAGCCGGAAATGCTACCATAAGCGGAGCCAGAGCAACACCCAATCCAAAAAACAAAAACAATGACAATAACATTATTATGTTCGTATCAAGTCCGGTCAATGATACTATTATAATAAAAACAGCAACAGGAATCCCTATAATAAACGTTAATAAAAAGGACCATAAAATATAAAAAGACATCCTTTTAAAAAACTTTGCTGATGTAAATTCAACATATTCTTTGCAAATTATTGAACGACAATAATTTATAATTATTCCTACCGCAATAATTACCGAAACTATTGCACTCAATGAAGCACGCCAACTTTCGGTACAAAAACTTTCGTTATATGAACACATAAAAGGAAGTTTTAAAACAATTTGCAATAAAAACAACCCTCCAACAACCGGCAATAGCGCCAACTGTAACTTTTTATTTTTTAATACATATTTAAAACTGCGGCCGATTGTTTCCCAAAAAGGTAAGGGTTTAATAGCTTTACTTGTCATTTTAACTCCTTTCAAATAAGAATTTTTTTTGCATATGACAATAATTAATAAAAATTGATGCAATAAACATAAGAATTATGTTATATAAAAATTCAGCTATTACAACAACAAAAATATTTCCAGTGATAGATATTTGAACAAGATAACGCATACCTGCCGACATTAACAAAAAGCTGACTAACACAACACTTATAAAACTCATAAATATTACAGCAAATTTTCCTTTTGAAACTTCCCATAATTCTTTAATTTTAGGCATTTTTACTTCTTCTGCCGCAAAAGAAATATATGAAAGTAACGGAGTAACAAATACCGGTGCAAAAAAGCCGATTGATACAAAAGCAAAATATATTATTTCTATTCGCCAATCAGGATTAGGCTCTCTGATAAAAAGAAGAAAACCTGCCCCCAATGCAATAAATAAAGAAACAAAATACACACACAAAATTCCAAACATTTTAAAATCAGATTTTTTAGGCAATATATTTTTTAAGGAAAATTTTTGCGTATGTAATATTGCCATATAATACCAATTTCTCATATAAACACATGCAATAAACCACAAAAATAAATTTAATAAAGCAAGACTAAAAAAGTTATTTGAACAAAAGACATTGCTTGCATAATTACGGCTATAACAAAACAAACTTTGTCCGCCTATTATATCCATAAGCATATATATAAGAGAAAAAATACTTCCAACAACAATGCTTATCCATAAATTATTAAAAAAAACACTAAAACTGCTAAATACAGTCTTAAACAACGGAAACTTATTTTCTGTAACCTTTACCATTTTATATTTCCTTTACTTTTGAGACGCCCGGCAATGCTCTTATTTGGGTTAAAATATCTCCATACAAAGCGAAACCGCCCTTAAGGACTATTCTTACATCCCATATATCATTATCAGGTTTAATATATATTTTATTTCGTCCGTTTCTATCTTTACTCAATATTTGCCTTAAATTTCTAACAGCCTCTACATCATTAACATATATTTCCAATCCGTTTGCAACCTCGGCAATAGCTTGGTCTAATATTTCTACATTATTTATCATTATTTTCGGATTTGCATCTTCTTCTTTTTTATCAATAGTAACACTAACCAATAACGGATTACCGGAATTTATAATATCTTCATATTTTGTCAAACCGTCAGAAAAAATCAACCCCGAAAAATTAGAAATTCCGTCTGACATTTCCAAAAATGCATACTTATTACCATTTTTTGATATACGCTTTTGAAATGAGTTTACACATCCGGCCAGTTTACTGCGCAAACTATCCCCAACTCTTAATCCGTGTATAACTTCGGTATATTTTTTAACTCCTAAACGCTCCATTCCTTTTTGATAGCTATCCAACGGATGTGCCGACAAATAAAAACCTATGGCTTCCGCTTCTTGCTGCAATTTTTCCAGCTCGGGCCAATCAGGTTTTTCTGCCAAAGTTACTTTAGAATGTAACTCTTCATCACCGAAAAGTGAATTTTGTGCGCTATTTTTTAATTCTGTTGCTGCTGAAATATGAGAAATAATCAAATCAATATTGGCAAAAATTTTACCTCTTGAAGAGTCTAAACAGTCAAAAGCGCCGGCTTTAACCAACTGTTCAATTTGACGACGATTAATATTTCTGGCGTCAATACGATGAATAAAATCGGACAAATCTTTAAAAGCGCCTTTTTCCTTACGATTTTTAACAATAGCTTCCATATTGGCCGCGCCGACTGATTTTATGGCTGATAATGCATAACGAATATTTCCGTCTTCAACCGAAAAGTCGCTCAAAGATTTATTAATATCCGGAGGTAAAACCTTTATTCCGATTTTTTGACATTCTTCTTTATAGAGCAGCAACTTATCGACATTGGTTATATCCAAAGTCATTACCGCACACATAAATTCTACCGGATAATGAGCTTTTAGGTAAGCTGTTTGATAAGAAATCAACGAATACGCAGCCGCATGAGATTTATTAAAACCATAAGATGCAAATTTTTCCATTTGATCAAATATTTTAGTGGCAGTATCAGAATCGATACCCTTTTTTAAAGCACCCTCGGTAAACATTGCTCGTTGCTTTGGAATTTCTTCTTGCAATTTTTTACCCATAACTTTTCGCAGTTTATCCGCGCCGCCCATAGTATATCCACCAAGAACTTGGGCAATTTTCATAACCTGCTCCTGATAAACCATAATACCGTATGTTTCATCAAGAATCGGCGCAAGATCGGGATGTAAATAAGTTATTTCTTCTTCACCATGTTTACGTTTAATATAAGTCGGAATATTATCCATCGGGCCGGGGCGATACAATGACACAATAGCAATAAGATCTTCAAAACGGTCGGGTTTTATTTGTTTGTGAACATCACGCATTCCCGGTGATTCAAACTGGAATACCGCTGATGTTTCTCCTCGTTGCAGCATTTCGTATGTTTGCTTATCATCTAACGGCAACTCTTCAATATTAATATCTATTCCCTTACTTTCCTTTATCCAGTCAACTGCTTTTTTTATAACCGTTAAAGTTTTTAATCCTAAAAAGTCAAACTTAATTAAACCGGTTTCTTCGACAAACTTCATATCATATTGTGTCACCGGCATATCGGCTCTCGGATCTTTGTACAAAGGAACAAGCTCCTCCAACGGCCTATCACCTATAACCACGCCGGCTGCATGCATTCCGGAATTTCGATATAATCCTTCAAGTTTTAAAGCCAAATCAAAAAGCTTATTTACCTGCGGATCATTTTGGCGCATTTCTTCCATTTCAGGAACTTGTTCTAAAGCTGTTTGCAATGTGGGCGGTTTACCATTTATCATTGCCGGTATCATTTTGGAAATACGATCTGCTTGAGAATATGGCATTTGCAAAACACGAGCCACATCTCGAATAACGTTTTTAGCTTGAAGCTTACCGTAAGTAATAATCTGGGCGACCTTCTCCGCCCCATATTTATTTTGAACATATTCAATGGTCTTATAACGATTTTCTTGGCAAAAGTCGACGTCAAAGTCAGGCATGTTTACACGTTCAGGGTTTAAGAAACGTTCAAAAAGCAAATCTAACTTTATCGGGTCTAAATCAGTAATTCTTAAAGACCAGGCAACTATTGATCCCGCACCGGAACCTCGCCCCGGTCCGACAGGTACACCATTATTTTTTGACCAGTTAATAAAATCTGACACAATAAGAAAGTATCCGGAAAATCCCATTTTTTTGATAACACTTAATTCATAATCCAAACGGGAATAGTATTTCTCATCAATAACTTTACGCTCTTCATCGCTCATCTCTTTGGTATAAACAAGCTTTTCCATAAGCTTTGTCAAACCTTCACGAGCTCTTTTATCAATATATTCATCTTGTGTTAAACCGTCGGGACATATAAATTTCGGCAATAACGGATCTACTTTCGATGATAAATAATTACATCTTTTAGCAATAATTACCGTATTTTGAATTGCTTCCGGCAAATCAGAAAACAATTCAACCATTTCTTCTTCACTACGCAACCGATTATTAGGCGAAAACTTACGACGATTATCGTTACTGACATATTCTGATGCCGCAATACAAACTAAAGCATCATGCGCTTCATACATATCAGCATCAAAGAAAAAGGCTTCATTAGTCGCAACAAGCGGGATATTAAATTCATAAGCCATATCAACAAACTTATCTTCTGTTTGCTTTTCAGCCTCTATTCCTAAACGAGCAATTTCCATATAGAATCGATTATCAAAAATTTCTTTTAACTTTTGCGCAAGTTCTTTAGCTTCAACATCACGACCTTCTAATAAAAGACGCCCTATTTGCCCCTCGACACCACCACTCAAAGCTATAAGCCCTTCATTAGCCTGTTCTAAATCACTGATTTTCAAATAGGCTTTTTCTGTCGGGGTAGGATTATCAAGATACGATACTTTCATAAGGTGCATAATATTCATATAGCCGGTGTCGTTCATCACCAACAACACTATTTTATCGTGTTCAATATTGCGCCCTTTTGATTTGAGAGGATCATCGGCATCGGGATTACGAAGATAAAACTGGCAGCCTAAAATAGGTTTAATACCTGCATCGGAAGCAAACTTTGAAACAGCCTTACCGCCATACATGTTGGCCGTATCTGTCATAGCAAAAGCCGAAACATTATTTTCTGCAAGTTTTTTAACCAAAGCAGGAACTTTCATTGCCCCTTCAGACAATGAGTATGCCGTGTGCACTCTTAAATGTATAAACTTTGGTTCCGCCATTTATTTTTCTTATGCTTAAAAAGTACTTTTTTTTGATAATAGCAGTTTAATTATTAGACTCAATAAAAAAATACGAATATAAGCAAATAAGCAAAAATACATCATAATAAGCAATAATTTTTCAAAAAATTGATATAAAAATACTTTATTTTTACAGTAAAATAGATTAGCATAACCCCACTATTAAAAATTATGATGTTAAACTATTTAAAAATTATATTTATGAAAAAAATTGTTTTTATGTTGATTGCAGCATTCAGTGTGATGTTGACATCTTGTTCAGCTTTTGACAGCGAGCCGATTGAACCCAAAATCATTGGTTACGGTAATTTGCAACATGAGGCAAAAACTGATACTTGGTTTGTGGAGGTAGATTCAACTCAATACACCATTATCAGTGTGACCATTCCCGATAACTCTCCGCGTACGTTAGATAATACACAAGAGATGAAACCAGTTGAAGGAATGTTAGTTACAGTATTTACTTCGCCGCGTATGAAAGGCTTGCAAGCTATTACCGGCAAGCAGTCGGTTGAGCAGATTGAGAAATTCTATCATACAAATGATACGGGTTTAGTTATTATCTTTGGATTGGTGGTACTGTGTTGTATCGGAATTGCACTTCCTGTAAGAACAGCTATGTGATAAATACTGCTCTCTGAAACAAAAAAAGTAAACAACCATTAAAAATTAACATTTAAGCACAACAATCAATCTAATTAAACCCCTTCATAATTTTCTTATTATGAGGGGGTTAATCTCATAACATAAAATTTTCTTTATATTTGTAATAAATAAATTTAATAAATACATCTTTCATCTTTGCGAAGCGCTATATGTATTTTAACTAATTCGAAGATCCCTTGACGATTGCTTAACGCAATCGAGGGATGACAATTTAGGTATTTCTTCTTATGTTACTTTTGAATGACCAAAAGTAACCAAAAGTCACCTCGAGAAAGTTTTTTTATACGCTTTTTTCAACCGGATGTGCCTTTCACATTCGTTGGCAGGCTTGGTCGTATAAAAGGAGAATCTCCGATTGAAAAAAACTAAAAAACATAAATCGCGGTTCTTGGTTCTTTTAATTTAAAATGTCATGCCTTGAGCGAATAAAATGAGCGAGATTAGGCATCTTCGATGTATTTAAACTAATTCGAAGATCGCTTGAATTTTTTGCTCTGCAAAAAATAGCGATGACAATATGAGTCATTCCTTTGCCTGCGCTACGTGTCAGGCAATCAAGGAATCTCATCTTTGCGAAGCGCAAAATTTAATCTAATTCGAAGATCCCTTGACGATTGCTTAACGCAATCGAGGGATGACCGTTTAGATAAAAAATAATTGTCATGCCTTGAGCGAGTAAAATGAGCGAGATTAGGCATCTTCGATGTATTTAAAAAATTCGAAGATCGCTTGAATTTTTTGCTCTGCAAAAAATAGCGATGACAATATGAGTCATTCCTTTGCCTGCGCTACGTGTCAGGCAATCAAGGAATCTTATCTTTGCGAAGCGCTATATATATTTTA
>JAZQZB010000050.1:0-17082 GCA_045633825.1 Alphaproteobacteria bacterium
ATTCATATCCGAACTCTTCACCCAAAGCAACCCTCACTGCCGGAGCAATTTGCACCACCGTAACGGTTTCTTTGTCTTTAATCATATCCCAAACTTGTTGTGTTTCATCATATTCGGTTATAGCACCTGTCGGACAATGAACTGCACATTGACCGCATTTAATACATGGCGAATCAGCAAGTTTGGTATCATTAGCGCCTGTGATTTTAGTTGCCAAACCTCTGTTCAAATAACTTAAAGCCCAGACATTTTGAACATCTTGACAAATATCTACACAGCGACCGCAAACAATACATTTAGCCGGATCTAAAACGATTGATTTTGTAGAATCATCCAATTCATCATTTTCAACGATTTTTTGAATTTCATCACGATCAACCCCCATATGCATTGCTATATCCTGCAATTCACATTGACCGCTTCTGGCACATTTTAAGCAATCATTCGGGTGATTACTTAAAATAAGTTCCAAAACGGTTTTTCTTGTTTCGAACAATTCGTTATCATTAGTAATAACTTCCATACCTTCACTAACCGGAGTACAACAAGAGCGAATAATGCGACCGTTAACTTTAACAATACACATACCGCAACCTGCCGACGGATCAACATCGGGATGCTTACACAATGTCGGAATATTTATTTGAACTTTGCGAGCAGCTTCCAAAATACTGGTACCTGCTTCAACTTCAACTTCCATATTATCAATTTTGAGCTTTACCATATTATTTCTCCTCTGCATCAACTAATTTATCCAAATATTCTTTTTCATAGAATTTCATTGTAGACAACACAGGATTCGGAGCTGTTTGACCAAGTCCGCAAAGCGAAGCTTTTTGCATTGCCGAAGCAATCTTTCTTAATTGTTCCAAATCAGCTTTTGTACCTTTGCCTTTATTGATTTTATCCAACAAATTGAGCATTTGTTTTCCGCCGATTCTACAAGGTGAGCATTTTCCGCAAGATTCATCGACCGTAAAGTCAAGATAGAATTTAGCCAAAGATACCATATCCGAAGAATCATCAATAACAATCATACCTCCGGACCCCATAATTGAGCCGACTTTTTTCAATTCCTCATAACATACCGGCATATCCATATAATCTTTTGGAATAACACCACCGGAAGGACCTCCTGTTTGAACAGCTTTCAATGTTTTACCATTCGGAACACCACCACCGATTTCATTAACGATTTCGTTAATTGTTGTACCCATCGGAACTTCGATTAAGCCTGAATGTTCAACCTGACCGGTAAGAGCAAACACTTTGGTTCCTTTAGATGTTTCGGTACCGAAAGAAGCAAACCAATCAGCGCCTTTAAGCATAATTTTTGCCACATTGGCCAAAGTTTCAACATTGTTAACACAAGAAGGCTTACCCCACAATCCTTTATTTGTCGGATATGGTGGTCTCGGTCTTGGTGTACCTCTGGCACCCTCAATAGAATGAATCAAAGCTGTTTCTTCACCGCAAACAAACGCGCCGGCACCAAGTCTGACATCAATATTAAAACAGAAATCAGTTCCCATAATATTGTTACCGAGCAAACGATTCTTCTTACATGCTTTAATAGCTTTTTCCAGTCTTTCAACTGCCAAAGGATATTCGGCACGAACATAAAACCATCCTTCTGTTGCTCCTATTGCATAAGCGGCAATCATCATACCTTCGATAACGGCATGCGGATCACCTTCCAAAATAGAACGATCCATATATGCTCCCGGATCACCTTCGTCGCCGTTACAAATAATAAACTTTTCATCGATAGTCGGAACTTTAGCAGCTAATTCCCATTTCATACCGGTAGAAAAACCGCCGCCGCCACGACCGCGCAATCCTGATTTTTTAATTTCATCAACAACTTGAGCAGGTGTCATTTTTTTCAATGCTTTTTCCAAAGCCAAATAACCGCCTCGAGCCATATATTCCTGAATATCTTCCGGATCCATATGACCGGCATTTTTCAAAACAACTTTTTCTTGTTTTGTAAAGAACGGTAAATCCAAAGATAATACATATTTTTTAACATCTTCCGGAACTTGTACTTCGCTTGTTGCTTCCAAAGCCGGCAAAACATATTTATCCATAATATTTTGAACGGCATCCAAATCAATGCGTTTAAACAAAACGTCTTTTTGACCTTTGATTTCAACTCGAATAAGAGGTCCTTGAGCGCAAAGCCCCATACATCCTGTTGCCACGATTCTGATTTTATCTTCCACTTGTTTTTCGGCAACAACATTCTTCATCAAATCCAAAATATCATCACTGCCGGAAGATTTGCAACCGGTTGAATGACAACAATAAATGGTACACTTATATTTTTCAATTTCTGCAAGCTTGTTTTCAGCTATGGCATGAATATCAAATCTTTTATCTAAATCTGTTTCGGCCATTTTTAATTCTCCTCAAAAGTTTTACGCCATTCGTCCAAAATAACCGGAACATCCTCGGGTGTAACTCTACCGTAAGTTTTGCCGTTTACCACACAAACCGGAGCCAAACCGCAACAACCGACACAACGCACACTTTGCAAGTGAAACATTTTATCCGGAGTACTTTCACCTTCTTCGATACCTAATTCTTGTTTGAACTTTTCCAACACTTTATCATTACCCTTTAAATAACAAGCCGTACCTGTACAAACAGAAATCACTGCCTTTCCCGGTGCTTCCAATTTAAAGAAATTATAAAAAGTCAAAACTTCATAAATTCGTGCCAAAGGCACATTCATACCCATCGCTACATCGACGGCATCTTGCCAATCAATATAGCCTTTAACGCCTTGTATTTCATGTAAAGCCATAATTAAAGAACCACGCTTTTTACGCCATTTATTAGCTACTTGCGTTGCTTGAGAAACATCTACCATAATTTTCTCCTTGTTATAACAATGTTCAATTAAAAATGATAAAGAATTTGTTTTTGTTTTCAAGATAATAATTAGTTGCTACACTGAATTATTATGAATATTCACAAAAATGAAACCAAACCCCATAAAAAACTTTAAATCTAAAATAAACCTATTATAATTCCCCCTTATGAAAAAACTGAATTTATACATAACAAAACAGATTATTATCGGTTTTTTACTGGTAAGCTTTTCCCTGATGTCAATCATTTGGTTGTCACAATCTTTGCGATTCCTTGATTTAATAGCGTCTGACGGCATCTCAATTTCTGTTTTTGTAAAAATGACATCACTGTTAATGCCGCGAATTTTTTCGATTCTGGCGCCGATTTCCTTATTTGCTGCCATTTTATTTATTTACAACCGCATGTTGTCCGATCAAGAACTTGTTGTTATGAAATCAGCCGGCATCAGTCCGTGGCAACTTGCCAAGCCATCTGTTTGGGCTGGTATTGCTTTGTTATTATTTAACATTTGGCTTATGAATTTTGGTATTCCTCTATCAGAAACAGCTTTTAAAAATCTGCAATGGAAAGTTAAAAACAACGTTTCTCATCTTATGTTTCGAGAAGGTGAATTTACCAACTTACAAAAAGATAAAAATTTAACTGTTTTTATATCATCTCACGAAAGTGACAACTCCGTAAAAGGCATTTTAATAAACGATGAACGCAATCCGCAAAAACGCTCGACCATAACAGCGGAAAAAGGTGTTATTGTTACCACGCCGGCAGGACCTCGTATAATTTTAATCAACGGAACACACCAAGAATTAAGTAAAAACAATTCCAGATTCTCTTCCATAAACTTTGAAAGATATTCCCTTGATTTTGGCTTAAAAGGAGCAAAGGCAAACAAAAAAAACTCTGCTCGAACTCATTCTTTCAACGAACTGATAACGGCTCTGGATAATAATTCTTTATCTCCGCAAGATCAAAAAAAATGGTTCGTCGAAGGACATAAACGTATTATAGGGCCTTTCTTGGCGGTTTTATATTCCTTAATTGCCTGTTGCGGAATTTTAATAAGTAATTTTAATCGTCGAGGTCAAACAAAAACTATTGCAATCACTTTAACCTCTGTTGTATTTATTCAAGCCATCGATCTGACCGCCGGTAATTTGGCTGCAAAAAATTTATATTGGTTATCTTTAATGTATATAAATATAATTTTACCATTAATTTTATGTATATCTGTTTTAATTAATCAAAACATTTTAAAAATTTTCAAGTTCAAGCAAAAAGGAGAAATCAATGCTTAAAAAAACTTTATTGATTGGTTTTTCCTTTATAGCGGTCTTATCTGTTGCTCGAGCCGAAAACACATCGCTGGTTCTTTTAGACACTAAAAAAACGATTGAAGAAACCAAACATGAGGCTCCGGCAAAATTAGAACCCAAATACAACATAACCAATGTTTTAAGCAAACAACCTCAAACCGATAACAATGAAGATATTGATATTTATTTTTCCGCCGACAAATTAACCAACAATTCTTCAAAAAACACTGTTGAGGCAGAGGGCAATGTTGAAATAATTCGCCAAGACTTAACCTTAAAAGCAAACAAAGTAACTTATAATCAGGCAACTGACCATATAACAGCAGAAGGAGATGTTGTTCTTTTAGAAAAAAACGGGAATGTTGTTTTTGCCGATAAAATAAATTTAAAAGACAAAATTCAACAAGCAGATGTTGAAAACATTAAAGTAATTTTATTGGATAAAACAAGGCTTGCCGCCAAAAGTTTTCACAAAAAACACGATGACACCAAAGTCCTTCGTAATGCTGTTTATACTCCCTGCGACAACTGCCAAGACCAATCTCCTCTTTGGCAAATGAAAGCCTTAAAAGTTATTCATGATCCGATCAATCAAAATATTGAATACCAAAATGCCTTTCTTGAAATAAAAGGTGTCCCTGTATTGTACACACCGTTTTTTGCACACCCGGATCCATCGGTAAAACATCGTTCAGGTTTCTTATTTCCGAGAATTTCAAGCAGCGGATATTTGGGAGCGGCAATTCAACCGCAATACTTTTGGGATATTTCCGAACATGAAAATATAACTTTTAATCCGATTATATCATCAGATAAAGGTGTCATTTATTCAGCCATTTATAATAAATATTTTTATCGTGGCGAACTTAATATGTCCGGCTCCATAATGGAAGACAAAGACAGTGATTATGCCGAAGGGACAAGAGGCAACTTATTTTTACAAGGACGTTATGAGTTAAATAATTATTGGGTTGCGGATACAGACATAAACTATGCTTCAGACGACAGTTATTTAAGTAATTTAAATTTACCCAAAAACGATGATGCTTGGTTAACGTCTCGCGTAAGACTTCAAGCTTTTGACAATCGAAACTACGCGTCTATTGAAGGCTATTATTACGACTTTTTAACATATAGATTGCGCAACGCCAACACTCCTTATGTATTACCTTTTATGAGTTATGAAAATATCTCATCACCAAGTAATATCGGCAGCTATATAAAAACAAACATCAATACGGCATCAATTTATCATGAAGAAGACGACGCTTCTCATCGTTTATCAATGATAAATTCTTGGAACTTACCTTACAACAGTCCGATTGGTGAAAAATACAATATTTCAGCTTCTTTAAAATCTGATCTTTATTACGTAAGTCAATACAAATACTTAAACAAAGAAGATTATACCGGTAGCGTTGCCAGAATATTTCCTCAACTTGGATTAGATTGGCGTTTTCCGTTTATCAAAAACACCGAAAAAACCTCTCAAATCATTGAGCCGATTATTGTTGCCGCAATCGCTCCGTCAGACAGTAATAAAGAAAATAAAATACCCAACGAAGACAGCGAATATGTTAATATCACCGATGTCAATATTTTTGATTTAGACCGCTATTCCGGATATGACAGAAACGACACGGGAAGCCGCGTAAGTTATGGTTTAAATTGGAGTTTTTATAATAAAAAATGGGGTCGATCCGCTGTTTTATTAGCTCAAACTTACGAATTTGATAAAAAAGATAATATTTTTAATGCCCCGGGCGAAGAAAACAATTTTTCGGATTATGTCGGCAGAATCTACGCTCGACCGAGTGACAAATTTTCTTTAACTTATCGTTTCAGATTAGATAAAGATAAATACGATATAAACTACAGTGAATTATCATCAACCATAAAAAACAATATTTTAAGTTTATCAACCTCATATATTTTCTTCCCCGAAACAGAAAAGAATGTTTTAATTGATAATTATCGCCGTAAAGAAATTTATACCAGTCTCAGTGCAAAAATAACACGTAACTGGAATGCCTCTGTTTTTGCACGTCAAGATTTAGAAAATAAAGAAATGATATCCAAAGGCGGAAGCATTTTTTACGAAGATGAGTGTGCAAAATTTACTTTTAGTGCCGAACGAGAATACTCTGATGATCCGAAAGATGAAGAGAATAACGAGTTTGAATTTTACTTCACATTCTTCTTAAAAACATTAGGTGGAACAGAAAAAAGATAGTTTAACCAAAGGAGCAACCTTATGAAAAAAATTATATTAGGACTTTTTTTTAGCTTAATATTAACAACACAAGCTCTGGCAAATACGTTCAACATTGCAGCTTTAATCAATGGTGATATTATTTCAAACGAAGATATCGACACTCAAATCAATATCTTTATGCTAAATTCACCGGTTCCTTTTAATAACGAAACCAAAAACATGATAACCCGTCGTGTTATGGCTCAAGCTATCGAACAAAAACTAAAACTTCAAGCCGCCGAAAAAGAAAATATTGATATAAGCGAAGAAGATATTGAAAAACAAATGAAACTTTGGGCCAAAAAAAATAATGTCAACCTATCTGCTTTAAGTTCTAAAAACATCAACAAATCTACTTTGGCAGATAATATAAAAGCTGAACTTGCATGGATTAAATTAGTACGCAAAAAATTCTTCCAAACTTCTCACATTACTCAAAAAGAAATAAACCAAACCATTGATGAAGTTACTAAAGATATGAGCATAAAAAAATACAATGTATTGGAAATCTTCTTAAAAAAAGAAAACGCTAAAGATATCGATTCTTTAGTTGAAAAATTAC
Organism: Alphaproteobacteria bacterium; assembly: GCA_045633825.1. Taxonomy (GTDB): domain Bacteria; phylum Pseudomonadota; class Alphaproteobacteria; order RF32; family CAG-239; genus CAZU01. The sequence goes on from JAZQZB010000050.1 coordinate 7,010, forward strand.
GTGAAGATCCGCGTTTTGAACTTTATGCCGCTCGTTTTTCTGACGCCCCGTCTGCTGCTAACGGAGGAAATTTAGGTTGGATAAATTCCGGAAAAATGCTGTCTGCTTTAGAAATGAGACTAAATTCCATGAAAGTAGGTGAAGTCAGTGATGCAATTTTAATTGGCGACGGATACTATATCTTAAAATTACTTCAAGTTTTTGACCCCAAAAAAAATCCTGATTTCAGTCCCAATCAACAAGAAATTAAAAGTTTGCTTGAAAATCAAAAAATGGAAGCCATATCCAAAAAGCTGCTTCAAGATTTAAAACAAAAAGCAATTATTGAAATAAAAGGCTAAAAAAATGGACTTAAAAACAGCCATAGACACCCTTCCCTCATTAAAACTAACTGTCGAGGCTCATGGACTTTTAGCCAAAAAATCATTAGGTCAAAATTTTTTACTTGATAAAAACATAACCGACAAAATTATTGCTTTATCACTAAAAAAACAAAATCTTAATAATTATAACGGTTGTCATATTTTTGAAGTCGGCCCCGGCCCCGGAGGTTTAACCAGAGCTGTTATAAGTAATAATCCCGACAAAATGACAGTTATAGAACTTGATGAACGATGCATTCAAATAATGCAAGATATTAACTCTAAAACAGGCAATATTTTAGAAATATTAAATCAAGATGCTCTAAAATTTGATTTCAGTTATAACGAAAACAAACCAAAACATATTGTTTCAAACTTGCCTTATAATATTTCCGTGCCATTACTTACAAAATGGCTATATGATATAAATTGCTACAAATCTTTAACTTTAATGTTTCAAAAAGAAGTTGCCGACAGAATACAAGCCCCCATATCTACCAAAGATTACGGACGTCTTTCGGTTTTGTCACAATTACAATGCAAAATAACTCGCCTTTTAGATTTAAATCCCGAATGTTTTACTCCGGCGCCAAAAATTTGGTCATCTGTTTTACTGTTCCAACCTTTAGAAAAAACATTAAATAAAGAAGAAATAGCCAAACTCGAAAAACTGACATCTCAAGCATTTTCAATGCGTCGTAAAATGATACGCCAAAGCTTAAAATCAATCCAAAATCTTGAAGAAATTTGCGAAAAAATCGGCATCAAACCGACTATGCGTCCCGAAGAAATCACGCCCAAACAATTCTTATCTTTGAGTAAAGAAATATGAAAAAAAAGCCGCATTTTCAAACGGCTTTTAATTTATTTTACATTAGAAAACTCTCTTTTTAAGGATCTTTCAAACAATTTTGAAATAATTTCTTTAATATTACCTTTTTCATATATTGCTTGATACAAAGCTTGAGAAATAGGCATATCGATTCCATGCTCATCCGCCAAAAGTTTAACCGCTTTCAAAGTCGGCACACCTTCAGCTAATTTACCGAAATCCTCGCCTTTAGCAAACTTTTCGCCAAACATACGATTATGGCTGTTTTTTGAGAATAGAGTGGCTTCATAATCACCCAAATGTGACAATCCGTATGCAGTCATAGGATTTCCACCGAAAAACTTAATCAAACGGCCGACTTCAACAGGAGCTCGAGCCATCAAAGCGCCTTTTAAACCGTACCATTCCAAACCGTCCAAAATACCGGCCGCCAAACCGATAACATTTTTCATAGCAGCGCCGATTTGGTTTCCGATTAAATCTTCTCCATAATAAAGTCTGATAAGATGACTTTGCATAATATTAACCACATACTCTTTTGTAGCTTCCTCATCACTATCAATAACTGCAGCCGAAGGAACTCCACGCATATAATCCTGAACGTGTCCCGGCCCGCCTAATGTCGCAACATGAATATCTTGTTTAATTTCTTCACGCATAATTTCAAGCATTCTGCTACCGGAAGGTTCTTCCAATCCCTTCATTGCCAATAAAAATGTTTTTCCGCTTAAATCATAAGCGTTCAACTCTTTACACAAACCTCTGAAATATTGACAACCAATAGAAACAATAACAAATTCATTTTTCAAAATTGCCGGAATATTATCAAAAAGTTCCATATTATCACTTAACGAAAGATATGAATTTTTACGAGTATTTTTCAACTCAATAAAATTTGGCGATGTCGGTATATCATACATATCAACGCCGTCACATTTTCCATAATTAGCAGCATACCAACCCAAAAATGTACCCCAGCGCCCACAACCGATTAAAGAAATTCTAGTCATAAAAATCTATCCTTATAAAAAAAGGTTTTATTCAATACCCAAATTTTTAACGCAAAAAATATGTTTTTGCAACTATCTAATAACAACGATATACAAGATTAAACAAGCGAAATTATAAAAAACCTTTTTTAGTACGCTGACGAGTAACTATGGCCGATATATGATCAAACTGTTCAAAAGAATGATAAGCATAGTCAAAGCTCTTTTTATCACAATCATAAAAAACTTGATTTGCGAGCATTTGAATAGCTCCGTCAATACGGCGGAATGCATCATTATAATCTGAATTGAAGTTATTTTTGGTTTTTTTCTTAACTATAGCATGATAAGCAGAAATAACTTTAGCAGTCTCATCTGCCGAATTTGCGTATCCCTTTTCCTCGAAATCACGCATAATCCGAGCTGTCGTTTGGTAGAAGCACTTATTAGTCAAGATACTTCTTTGCTTTTTGTTATTACTATCAATTATCATTTTTCAAAGCAATCCATAGTTCTTGAGTATTTTTCTAGTATCACACTAAAAAATAAAAAGCAAGTTTTTTCCTAACATTACGAATGATATATTATTATATTTAGTTTAATCAAAAGTTAATTACAACCATATAATAAAAAATATAAAAAACTTGTTGCAAAATAAAATATATTTTATTAAGTTTATGGACGAAAGATTAAGGATAGATGGCCGAGTGGTCGAAGGCGCACGATTGGAAATCGTGTGTACCTCCAAAGGGTACCGTGAGTTCGAATCTCACTCTATCCGCCATTTCACTTTTTAACCTGCTGATTTTGCAGGTTATTTTTTTGTTTAAAAATTGCAAAAATCACAAAAATCGCAAGTGATACAGCAGAGTGATACAGCAATGACAAAAAAATACCCAAGACTTCTTCGTAGAAAACACACCTTTTATTTAAGAATTGCTATCCCCAGAGACATACAACATCTTGCTTTACGAAAAGAATTCCTATACTCTTTAAATACAACGGATTATCTGTTAGCTATTAAATTGTATCACATAGAATCCGTTGCTATGGACAAATTCATAACTTTACTACGGGTATTTGCTATGAGAGTCAGTAAAAGAGCCTATCCTATTCTTGTGGAGTTTGATGAAATAGATATTGATAATATTCTAATCCACCGATTAGAAGAAATAATCAAGTTTTGCGAAGATAATTATTATAATATAAAGAGAAGTCTTAATTCGTTTAATGAAATTAGTATTTTTCGCCCGAATTCTCGTAAATCAATGTCTGTTTTAGGTGGCGAATACATTTACAACTATCTTATATGGCTTTATAAACAAGAAGAAACTCATATTACGATAAAAAATATCATAGAGAAAATATTTAATAATCAAACAACTATCCCAACAACAGAATCAGCATATTATAATTTAGAACAAGAAAATTGGTTTCAATCCTTTATGAATAAGATTCATCAAATTGAAGATTATGGTAAAAGGATGGTTGAAGACATTGAGTATTCATCAACCACCGCTCAACATTTTGAAATGTCTAATCCTCTTGTTAGAAAAGTATTATCATCTTGTCAGGATAGAGCCAACAGACGATTGGCACAGCAACAGAAAATAAAAACTTTATGGACAACTTTATATGAAAGATATGCTAAAATAAAAGTTATTAAAGGTGTAAAACAAGAAACAGTAGATGCTTATAAAGCCCAATTAGAAACGATTTTTTGCTTAATTGAAAAGAAATGCATAGATGATATTACAGCGGAAGACTGTCAAAGAGTTTCTATTGATATTTATAAAGTGCCTAAAAAATGGAGAACTCGTTATCCTAATAGAAGATTGAACTCTATTTTAAGACCCGAACCAACAAATGACTGTATTTGTAAAAAGACCGCTGTAACATATCTTGTTACATTTCTTGATTTTATGAACTTTGCATTGGAAGAAGAAATAATCAACAATAACTTTTCTAAAAAGATTTTAATTCCCGAAGTAAGCAAAGAGCCTCAAAGAGTTGGTTTTGACAAAGAAGATTTATTAAAGATATTTAATCCTAAAACATACCCTGACAGATATAACCGACATCAATTTTCAAGGTTTTGGATTCCTCTTATTGCTTTATATACAGGTTGCCGCGCCAATGAAATTTGCCAATTAACAGTAAATGATATTGTTAAGGTTGGCAAAATCTATTGTTTTAATATTACTAATGAGGGCGAAAATCAGTCTGTTAAAAATAAGAGTTCAATCCGCAAAATTCCAATTCATCCTGCTTTATTGGATTTAGGATTCGTTGAATGGGTAGAAAGATTAAAAGCGAATAATCATACTCGTATATTTCATAATCTCACATTATCAGCCAAAAATAAATATGCAGGCTCTGTTACTCACTGGTTCGCTCGTTATTTAGATAAAATAGGAATAAAAGCAAGTAAAAAAGTCTTTCACTCGTTCCGTTATACATTTGAAGAAAAGGCTATTGATAGGAATATATCAACAGAAGTTCAAAATGCTCTCGGTGGTTGGGTTAACAGAGGAACAGGACAGGCAATTTACGGAAGACGTATTACAATACAGATACTCAATCGTGAAATTAAAAAGATTAAGTATCCTTATCTTGCCGATTATTTAGATGAATTTAAGAAAATCAAAAAAGATTTTTCTACTGGCGAATATGATTTAACAACAAGAAAGCGAAAATCAAAGAAAAAGCCCTCATAAGAGGGCTTTCCTATTACTAAACTCTTTGATTTAGAGCATCTGCTTTATTTTTCGCTCTTGTTAGCTTTGCTTTTGCAATAGCCTTTTTTCTATTCTCATAATATTCTTCATATTGATTATTATACCAATCCTCATCATTTACACTACTTATTAACTGGTCAAGCAAGTAAATTTTTGATGCAAAATCATCATTCTGCTTTTTTTCATTATTTTTTGCTTTTGGATAAACAATTTTTGTTTCTACAATTCCATTAAAAAATACGGTAGGTCCATATCTTAATGTAATTTTTGTATTATCATCTTTTGTTGTTGTAAATATTTGGTCAAATTTATTTAATGTATATTCATTAACGTGTTTATTAGCGTTAGTTTTTGCTTGTTTAAGCGTTTTTAATAATTCTTTCTTAACTGTTTCTTTTTGAGATAATTCTTTTGAACGTGTTTCTTCAATCTTTGAATATGGTTTTATTTCCAATAATTTCTCATCTAAATTACTTTTATTAGCACTTTGATTTGAATTTGATTTAATATCACTCATAATATTATCTCCTCTTAATAGGTTAATAGGAACACTTAAATTAGAGTTCAATCAATTAGATAAGTCAAATAATAAAAATCTAATTGTTGATTATTTGTTTTGATAACCATTTGATTTAACTTTAATTTCATTTTGATTTACAAAAATCGCTGAAAGTGGCGGATTTCATAGTAATTATAAGGCACACTTCAATATTACCATAAAAAACTCATCAAAAAGGTAATATTAAGGTAATATTTTGCTTGACTTTTGAATAGTAAATGGTATATTTAGACTATAATGTTACTTTTTAGAGGGTTAAGACAATGAGATTTTTATATGCAAGAGTATCAACTAATGACGGAACACAACATATTGATAGACAAACAACCGATATTTCTAAATATGATGAAGTATTTGAAGATTATGCGAGCGGTGGTTCAACAAATCGTCCTAAATTACAAGAGATGTTAAAATGGGTTAGAAAAGGAGATGTTGTTGAAGTTCATTCTATTGATAGATTGGCTCGTAATATCAATGACCTTTTACAAATTGTAAAAACTATTACCGAAGAAAGACACGCAGAAATATATTTTATTAAAGAAAATTTGCGTTTTACGGATGATACAAACAATCCATTTAACAAATTAACACTTCAAATCATTGGTTCTATCGCTGAATTTGAAAGAAATATGATTAAAATGCGTCAAGCTGAAGGTATTGCCATTGCTAAACAGAAAGGTGTTTATAGTAAAGAAAGATGCAAGAAAATATCACTTACACAACAAGAAGAATTAAAAGCAGATATAAAAAATAAGGTGCGTGTATGTGAAATTCTTAAAAAATATGGAATTACAAAACCAACATATTACCGATATAAAGAAAATTTTGGGTTGTAATTACAAAGTGCGGATTTATTCCGCCTTTTGTTTTAGATATTTTGTTGATTTTTAATCATTTGTGATTTAGCATAACTTATATCATTCATTTTTTTAGGATTAAGTATGTCTACATTAAATACTCTTTTTCGTTATATGTTAAAGTTATCACTTTCGCTAACTATATTGTTTGTTATGGGATGTTCATCTACTAATAACTTTTTAGATTTTTATAATGATGAGGGGTTAGACGAATCAGAATATCAAAAAATACAACCTAATGAAGATGTTTTAGTAATTGAAACATCTAATTTAGAGAAAAAATTAGATGAATATTATAAAAAAGATTATGTAGTTATTGGTTTTTCACATTTTAAGGGACAGTGGTGTCCTCGTTCAATGGCTATTGATACAGCAAAAGAAAAAGGTGCAAATGTTATAATTGTATCTTCTATACATCTAGAAGATGTTGAGTATTCATATGCTATTCCAATATCTGTTCCTCATACAACCTATCATCAGGGACATATATCTTCATCAAGTTATACCTCGGGACATATTAGTGGAATAAATGGTGTAAGAGGTATTGATTATAATTCAACAACGACTGGGTATGCTTCTTTTTCAGGAACATCAACCTATTATACGACTTCATATATAACAGATTCATATACAGTTGGTTATTTTGAACAAATAGCATTCTTTTTAGCAAAAAGAGTTAATGAACAGTAGGAGTTTGTAGTAATGAAAAAAATATTAGTGATGTTGATAGTTCTTTTCATAACAGGATGTGCAACTATTCCAGCAGGATATACTCCGAATAAAAATTTAAATGATTATAATGTTAAATTAGATAAAAAAGATAGAAAAGATATTACATTTTCCATTTCGTATTATTCGCAAGTCGGTGATGATGAAACAGAAAAATTTTATAAAATGATGATGAAATCTGTAAAAGAGAATTTTGCAAAAACAAAATTATTTAGACGGGTTCATTATGTTCCGTTTGAACAAAAGGGAAAATATCACTACCATTTTGATATGAAATTAACAGGAACACCACCAAATAAACAACTTGCGACAGGATTGTTATCAGGATACACGCTAATGCTCTTTCCAATGTCAATGGAATTTTATGTTGATACAACAATGTTTTTGTATGTAAATAACAAAGAAGTATATTCTGTTTCATCTCCTGAATTAGTCAGAGATGTATATTGGCTTCCGTTTATTATATTGAGTCCATTTTTAAATCATTCAACTATTGGTTCTTCTGTTATAGATAATAATATTGAATATTTTATCGGCAATATCATTGAAAATAAACTTTATTGATAAATTGGATTTATCATGTTAGCCAGTATAATAAGTTTAGTTGTAATTTTATTTTTGATATTCATTATTCCATACTTTTTGAAAAAAGTATGCCATATTTTAGATATTAATGACTATGGTTATTACTTTAAAACACTTATAAAAATACTTATAGTTTGGATATTTGCTTTTTTATTTTATGATACAATAATTACTGATAAAGATACTGAAATTTTAACTTGCAACAAAAAAACTGATAGTTGTGTCTATAAGTTTAACACTTATGAAAATAAAAAATTTATAGACGATAAAACCTATACATTATCAAATATTGCATCTGTAAAAACGAGAATATATGAAACAAAACATCGTGGACGTAAAGGTAGAATAAGAAAAAGTCAACATTTTGTAATTGATTTGTTTACACATAATAATACTAAAATAGTATATCCAATATCTTTTAATGACAGTAATGAATTACACAGTAGATATAAAAAATTTGTATCATATTTGAAAAATGATAAAATCATTGAATATGAAGATATTAAACATAATAATGCGAAAGAATTTTTGTTATATTTATTGTTATTCACAATTACAATAACATTGGCTTTATTATTATATGATATATATAATCGGCGCAAATCTAAAAATGTAAAACAAGAAAGTTTACTATTCAAAAATAAAATTAATGAATTTATAGAAAAAGGATATGTAGAAATATCATCAGAAGAATTAGCTGATGATTTTAAGAAGAATAAATTTAATAAGAGGTAATTACATCTCAACCACCGAATAATTACCAGCGCAATACTTAACAATAGCAAAGTTTCTTCTATTAAGGGCTTGGAATACAACAATCCAAGCCCAATGATTATTAAAAACTACTTGTCCGTCTTTCATCATGTAGGTATATTTCTTATTAAATGACATCAATTTATGATAAGCGATGGTTAATTCCATTTATTGACCTTTACAAATATGACAATATTCTTTTAGTAATAATGCGTTGCCCTTTATCTATTAAATGATAAAGATTGCGGTTTATTGCTTCTCTATTATCAAATTCTTCATAAAGTGCATATAATTCATTTAGATTTTGTAATAAGTTATGAATTGCATTGATTGCAGGTTTTCTACTTTCACATATTATCATACCCATATAGTCTTGTGATTTGTTCAAAAACTCACGACTAAATTGATGTTGTGATTTTATGATACCTAATTTTTTAAGATACAAATAGCACTTCTTCATATATTCGGTGCTTTCGCTTATTTGTTCATATTCGTATTTTTCAGTGCGTTGTTTTCTGATTTGATTAAGGTTATCTTCTTTTTCATCTGTTAAAGCCGCTTTTTTTGACTCTGTGGAATCTTTTTCTAATTCTGTGTCTATTTGCTTGTTTCTATCCCTTAATGCCTTTATTCGCTCTTTAAATCCATTTATTATCATATTCATTGTTTTACCTTTTGTTTCATAGGTATTTATCAATTAATTTTTGTAATTATCTGCTGTGTAAGTATTGATAACAATGATTTAGAGGCTGAACTCGTTTCTCTCGTTCAACCTAAACTTCGCAATCACAGATTGCTTGTTTTTCTTTTTTTATTAAACTTTTTGATTATTCAATATTTTTCAGTATTTCCGTTTAGACCTGCTCTTTTTACCCTCACAAACCAAGGGTAAAAGATTTAGAGCAATAGCATTTCCGCTTGAGCCTGCTTTCTTGTTTCGGTTATAGTAGATTTTTCTACAACTCGCACACCGCCGATACGAGCCTTCCACCTGCTTTACGGTTGGCACATTGTAAAATCCAAACAAGAACTAAACTTTACAATGCCGAGGTTGTCAATGAGCACAGACATTGCCTCTTATTTCTAACTGACATCATCAGCCGCGTCCTATTTATATTCCGCCGACCGCCTTTGGAGGGGTTTCTTTGCGGTGCTTACTCCAATGGATAAGACTTCGTAGGTTTTCAGTTCGTGCTCTGCGTGAGAGTGCTTATAGAAAAGCCTGTTTCCCCGTTTTCATGACATAGATTAAATATCTATGATTGGAATGTCATAGGTATTTATCTGCGAGTGATTAAAAAATGTAATTAAAAAATCCTTGGCATAAAAATTTTTTTATGGTAGGAACGAAATAGTGATACAGCAATATATTACAGCAAAGAGATAACTTAATTTTTTTTGAAGACATAAAAAAAATATTTCAGCAGCATAGCGGATTTTTGTTCTCATTTCTCACTCTATCCGCCAATAAAAAAGCAACACCCGAAGCGGTGTTGTTTTTTATTGCTCGTGATAGGTAGAGATTTGGGCTCACGAAATGTGAGTTCGCCCACAAGCGAAAGCCAGACGAAAGTATGGCGGTCGGCCTCGCCGATGAGCGCAGAGGCAACTCGAGTGAAACGAGAGTAATCGAGCTCTATCCGCCAATAAAACAGCAACACCCGAAGTG
>JAZQZB010000051.1:0-2377 GCA_045633825.1 Alphaproteobacteria bacterium
TATACACTTCATATGATAAGGTTAAAGCATTAGCTGATGAAGAATGTCAAAAAAACAAAACCGGAAATGTTGCTACTCCAGTTAAACAAACCATATTCTCATGCCGTTTATTGGTACCAAATCACTACTATTTTAAATGCGAACAATAAGGAATATATATAAAATGTCTTTATCTTTAGAAAAATTGATAAATCAAAAAATTGAAAAAATTTTTGATGAATTGAATTTGGATAAAAAATTTGCTTCCGTTAAGGTTTCAGATCGTCCGGATTTGAGCGATTTTCAATGTAACGGTGCTTTGGCTTTGGCAAAAATGATGAAAAAAAATCCTCGTGAAATCGCCACACAAATAGCATCTGTTTTAGAACAAGATACTGATTTGGCAAAAATCAGCGTTGACGGTCCGGGCTTTTTAAACATAACGGTTTCAGATGAATATATCGCAAAAAATATGCAAGATATGTCAAATGATGATATGCTCGGAATTGAAAAAATCGAAAATCCTAAAACAGTAGTTCTTGATTATGGCGGACCTAATGTTGCAAAAGCTATGCATGTAGGACACTTAAGAGCCGGTGTTATCGGCGAAGCTGTTTCCAGAATCGAACGTTTTTTGGGCAACAATGTAATATCTGATGTACATTTTGGCGATTGGGGCACTCCAATGGGTATGATTTTGAGTGAGATTATCAATCATGATGGAGATTTAAGTAAAACTACAACTTATAATGTTGATGAAATAACCGAATTTTATAAAGCTGCAAATATCAGATGCAAAGAAGATGAAGATGCGAAGCAAACTGCTCGTATTATTACCGCAAAATTGCAAGACGGTGATAAAGAATATCGTAATGCTTGGCAACATATCAGAAATATATCTGTTGATGCTGTTAAACAAAATTATGAAGCATTAGATGTTAATTTTGATTTGTGGCTCGGAGAAAGTGATGCTCACGAAGCTAGTGGCGAAGTTGTTGAAATGGCCAAACAAATGGGATTGGCCGAAATAGACGACGGTGCGCTTATTATGCGTTTGGAAGAAACAAATAAACCCATGCCACCAACAATTTTGATTAAAAGAGACGGCGGTTTCGGTTATCAGATTACCGATATTGCCACAATCAAAATGAGAGTGGAGGATTTAAAAGCCGACGAAGTTTATTACTTTGTTGACCAAAGACAAATTTTGCACTTTGAGCAAGTTTTCCAATCAGTTGAAAAACTCAAATTTGCACCGAATTTGATTATGAAACATTATGGCTTCGGCACAGTAAACGGCAAAGATGGAAAGCCTTTCAAAACTCGTGACGGCGGAGTTATGACTTTGGAAAACTTGATTAAGATGTCAAAAGACAAAGTCAGAGAATCTATTCCAAACCCGAACGAAGTTGAAGGTTACGGCAAAAAAGAAATCGACAATTTGGTAAATCAGGTTGCTATTGCGGCAATCAAATTCCAAGATTTGAAAAATACAACTTCATCAGGTTATATTTTCGATTTGGAAGATTTTGCCAAATTTGAAGGTAAAACCGGGCCATATATTCAATATGCGATTGCTCGAATTAACTCGATTTTGCGCAAGGCAAAAGAGAAAAATATCGAACCGAAAAATATAATCATCAACACTGCCGACGAACGCAATTTAGCATTGAAAATTGCGCAACTTAATGCAGCAGTTTGGCGTGCTCACAATGAAAAAGAACCGAGTATTATTTCAGATTATGTTTATACTTTGGCACAAACTTTCTCAACATTTTATAATTCTTCACCGATTATGACTGCTGAATCAAATGAAATTATGTCATCTCGTTTGGCCTTGGCAAAATTGGTCAGAAATATCTTGGTAAAATTGTTATATTTACTGGGCATCGAATCACCGGAAGTTATGTTGAAAAAAGCTTAAATAAATATAGTCATTCCTTTGCAAAGCGCTGTGTGTTAAAAAAATAACTGTCATGCCTCGAGCGAGGAATGACATAATGTGTCATCGCCTAAACGAAGCTTTAGCGGAGTGCGGTTAGCGATCTTCAATTTCTTCTTATGTTACTTTTGAATGACCAAAAGTAACCAAAAGTCACCGCTCAAGATGTTTTTTTATACGTTTTTTTCAACCGGATGTGCCTTTCACATTCGTTGGCAGGCTTGGTCGTATAAAAGGAGAATCTCCGATTGAAAAAAACTAAAAAACATAAATCGCGGTTGTTGGTTTTTTAATTTAAAATGTCATGCCTTGAGCCAAAAAAATGTCATTCCTCGTGCGGCGCTATGCGTCCGTGCGTCAAGGAATCTTTATCTTTGCGAAGCGCAAAATTTAATCTAATTCGAAGATCCCTTGACGTTTTCTTAACAAAAACGAGGGATGACATAGAAGAGTCAT
>JAZQZB010000052.1:0-50422 GCA_045633825.1 Alphaproteobacteria bacterium
AAACCGGGTCCGTCAACACTGATTTTTGCCAAATCGCTATCTTTTTGTAAAACAGATGCAATTTGTGTTGCAATTTCACGCGGATTTTTCTTTTCTATCTTGGCCAAAGCCAAAGCGCCATTACATTGAAAATCGCTCAAATCAGGTCTGTCAGATATTTTGACAGTAGCAAATTTTTTATCCAAACCAAGTTCACTAAAAACCTTTTCAACTTTTTGATTTATCAATTTTTCCAAAGATAAAGACATTTTATAATTTTTCCTTATTGTTCACACTTAAAGTAATAATGATTCGGGACTAACAAACGACATGTAAAAATTGTTTGTTTAACCGGAACCGCCTTGTTTCCTGTTTTGTTTTTTATACATTCTTTATCGGCTAAGGCCTGAACTTTGTCATAAGAAGTGTATAAAAGATTATAACATATTGCAGGATTTTCGGGAGTTGATTTACCCACATATAAAGCACCGTCAGAGAAACCTCCGGCTTCTCGTCGTCGATCGACAAAAGGTCCGAATTGAGCGCAACCGCAGATTAAAGATGTTAAAACTGCAATATTTATGATTTTCACACTTGCCAATTCAACAAAACTCCTTATACTAAACTCTAAAATTAAACTTTCGTAACTATAACAAGAAGAACTCAAAAATGCAAGTAAACAAATATATCGGTGATGATGCTTTTATAAAAATGTTGACACACTACTCATGTCCGACACCTCTTAATGTAATAAAAATGCGCTTTGCCGGCGCAATTTGTTCACCTAATATGAATTTGCGTCCGACAGATGTAATATCATCTTTTTGGGAAGAGGGACGAACACCTCGGTTGGATACTAAAACCGAAGCTGATTATTTTTTCAAATTTTTTATGGGACTTTGGGATGAGATTTTTGATAGTGTTAAAAAAGTTGAAGTAAAACTTCCTGTTTCTAAAGAAAAAAATATAGAAAAATATTGCCAAAATCGCTTTGAAGAAATTGAGCAAGGCTATGTTGAAGGATTTTTCGGCGGTCAGGAAAACTTAAAAATTCCCGGCTATTTGGCTCAAATTGTCGATTCTTTATCTGAAATGGCAACATTGTATACTAAAATTGCTCTAAAGGGTGAAACATCCGAAGCTGCTTGGGATGCGGTTAAGCATACCGATAAGGTTGTTGAACGTTCAATAGCATTTATTATTGAAAATTCTGTTCTTCCTCGTATTGAAGATATTAAGCGCAGTGTAAATTAGACCAACACACAAGAATATAATATTGCAAAAAAGTGCATAACCGTTCCGCATAACACGAAAAAGTGCCAAACGGCATGGGTATATTTTTTTGATTTTTGAATATAAAATAATATGCCGAAAGTATAAAATAATCCGCCCAAGACCAAGAAAATTAGCCCTAAAGACGGAATTGCGCTAACCAAAGATTTTGACGCAAAAACAATTAACCAACCCATAGCTAAATAAAGCGATATTGACCAAATTTTTGTGCCGCTTCCTGATAATGTCATTTTTAGGATTGTTCCCAATATTGCCAATCCCCAGATTATTCCGAATATAACCCAACCGGTAACACCGCGAAGCGAAACCAGTAAGAAAGGAGTATAAGAACCTGCTATCAGATAATAAATTGATATATGGTCAAATTTTTTTAGCTTCTTTTTGATGTTTTCATCTCTAAAGGCATGATAAAGAGTAGAAGCAGTATATAAAACTACCATGCTTGCACCGAAAATTGCGGTTGAAACAATCGCCCAAGCATCAGCATAAAGCGAGGCAAATACTACTAATAAAACCAGTCCGGCAATACTCAATCCGATACCGATACCATGAATAATACAATTCCATATTTCTTCTTTAGATGAATAGGCTCTTGCAGTTGTCATAAAATACCTCCTAAATAAATTATAAAAAAGTTTGACATTTATGTGCAGAACTGTCAAGAAGGCACTTTTTTGAGGGTAAGTATGCTTTAAGAAACCGGTGTGAAAATTATTAAAAATAGCTTGAAAAAAAATCATATAATGATAAATTAGTTGACGATAATTTTTAAATGCCTGTGCGGGGCTGTCCGCATATAAATAACTTTTATAGGAAGGATAAAAATATGACAATTCGCGTCGGTATTAACGGATTTGGCCGTATCGGTCGTTTGGTTTTTCGTGCCGCTCAAAAAAGCAACGATATTGAAATCGTCGGTATTAACGATTTGATTGATGTTGATTATATGGCTTATATGCTCAAATATGACACAATGCATGGCAGATTTGACGGTAAAGTTGAAGTAAGAGACGGCAAATTGGTTGTAAACGGTAAAGAAATCCGCGTTACTGCTGAAAAGAATCCTGCTGATTTGAAATGGAATGAAGTTGGTGCTGAATATGTTGTTGAATCAACAGGTTTGTTCTTGACTAAAGAAAAAGCTCAAGGACATATTGACGCCGGTGCGAAATATGTTGTTATGTCTGCACCTTCAAAAGATGATACACCGATGTTTGTTTGCGGTGTTAATACCGATTCTTATGTTAAAGGAACTCAATTTGTTTCTAACGCATCTTGCACAACCAACTGCTTGGCTCCGATTGCTAAAGTTTTGCATGACACATTCGGAATTAAAGACGGCTTGATGACAACAGTTCATGCTACAACAGCTACTCAAAAAACAGTTGACGGTCCGTCAGTAAAAGATTGGCGTGGTGGTCGTGCTGCTGCCGGCAATATTATTCCGTCTTCGACCGGTGCTGCAAAAGCTGTGGGTAAGGTTATTCCTTCATTAAACGGAAAATTGACAGGTATGGCTTTCCGTGTTCCGACTTTGGATGTTTCTGTTGTTGACTTGACAGTTAACTTGGCTAAAGAAACAACTTATGACGAAATTTGCGCTGCTATGAAAAAGGCTTCTGAAGGCGAATTGAAAGGCGTTTTGGGATACACTGAAGATGCCGTTGTATCATCAGACTTTATCGGTGATGCTCGTACATCTATCTTTGATGCCAAAGCCGGTATTCAATTAACACCTTCTTTTGTTAAGGTTGTAAGCTGGTACGATAACGAATGGGGATACTCAAACAAAGTTTTGGATTTGGTAGCTCATATGTCTAAAGTAAACGGCTAATATCATAAAATTAAAACCCCTATCTGCTGATTAGGTAGGGGTTTTGTTTTTTTATAACAAACTTTAAGGAATATAAAATGGATTACAAAACAATAGAAGATTTGGGCGATTTAAACGGCAAAGTCGTTATGTTGCGTGCCGATTTAAACGTTCCTATGAACGAAAAATTTGAAGTTACCAACACAGCTCGTATTGACAGAACCGTTCCGACCATTAAGGAATTGATGTCAAAAGGTGCCAAAGTAGTGGTTACATCACACTTGGGTCGTCCCGAAGGCAAGGGTGATATGGCTAACTCTTTGACACATATTGTTAAAGATTTGGAAAAAGCTCTTGGTAAACATGTTGTGTTTGTTGGAGATTGTATTGGTAAAGAAGTTGAAACAGCAATCAAAAATATGTCTGCTGACGAAGTTTTGTTGCTTGAAAATCTTCGTTTTTATAAGGAAGAGAAAAAAGGCGACGAAAACTTTGCCAAAGAATTGGTCGCTTATGTTGACGCTTATGTAACAGATGCTTTCTCAACCGCTCACCGTGATCACGCATCTATGGTTGCCGCTGTAAAAATGCGTCCGTCCGCTTTTGGTCGCTTGATGGAAGAAGAAGTCAAGGCTTTGTCTGACGGTCTTAACAATCCGACACGTCCGTTAATTGCCATTGTCGGAGGCTCAAAAGTTTCGACTAAATTGGATTTGTTAAATAACTTGGTCAAAAAAGTTGACAAATTGGTGATTTCAGGCGGTATGGCTCATACTTTTATGAAAGCCAGCGGAATTGACACTGTTAATGAAGCAAACTCTTTGGTGCAAATGGATATGCTTGATACTGCTAAAGAGATTATGGCTACAGCTCAAGCTAATAATTGTAAAATTGTTTTGCCTTTGGATGTAGTGGTTTCCAAAGAATTTAAGCCTATGGCCGAACACAAAACCGTTTCTTTGGACGAAATTCCTGCCGAAGGATGGAGTTTGCTTGATGTTGGCGCTAAAACTATCGCTGCAATCAATGCCGAATTAGATGAATGCAAAACACTTGTTTGGAACGGACCTTTGGGTGTGTTCGAAATGAAGCCGTTCGATACAGCAACCAATGCCGTTGCAGAACATGCTGCCGAGCTTACTTTGGCCGGCAAATTGATGTCGGTAGCCGGTGGCGGTGATACTGTTTCGGCTTTGGCTAATGCCGGTGTTGAAAAGAAATTTTCATACATTTCAACCGCGGGCGGTGCTTTCCTTGAATGGATGGAAGGTAAAGAACTCCCCGGTGTTGTTGTTTTGAAAAAATAATTCTTTTCAAAAAAATATTTAAGGAAAGGACCTCGCTTAAAACATAGGCGAGGTCTTTTTATTGTCTTTTTAAAAAATAGACAATAAAATGATTTAACCTTTAAAATGTGATATTTTGTCTAAAATTTGTTATTGGAAGAGTTATCTGATGAATATTAGAGAATATAATTTCAAAAATAGCAAAAAAAAATGGGCTATACGGAAGAAGAACAAAAACAAATTTTTGCCCAACAAATGATTTTGAGCTTTAATCCTGAAGGGGCAAAAAGTCATGCTCTTTCTCGCTTTATTACTATTCAGTCTGCAGCGGATACGCATAATCAATATACCAATTTTATGGAAGAATATTTGCTTAATATAATGCGTATCGTCGTGAGCATACCATAGATATATAGTAATTTTGGTTGGTATGGTTAAAAAACGGATTTTTAATAATTATATTATAAAGAGTTCACGATGGTGGAAAGACAGAGATAAATAATAATCTCGTTATTTCCAAGATGAGTGAATGACATAAGAAAGATGTTTTTTCAAGACGTTGAAAAGGCATCTTTTTTATAATTAAAATGGTTGCTTTTTTGTCTAAATAATGTTATTATTAGCTAAATAGGAAAAGATGAGGTTTAACATGGTAGACGAAACAACAAAAACATTTCATAAAATATTAGTATCTTATGATGAAGAAGAAAAACAAAAAAGAAGAGAACAAGCAAAAGTTTTCCCGTTTTCTGATATTTGGAATTTGTTTTATGATAACAGTCTTGTCGATGATGATGAAGCTAGTTCCGTAGATAAATTTAAAGAATATCTGAATGAAGAAGTTGAAGCTATTAAACAAGCTCATTATCCCGAAGACAATCAGCACGAAAAAACTTATAAAGCCCCTCCTCAAAATAAAACCTCTAAATCAAAAAACTCTAAAGGCGGCAAAAATAAATCAGTCAGAAAGAAATTTTCGGATGTTGCCGTAAAATTTTTTCAGGAAGAAGATAATTATATTAAAAATTACGAAGCTTCATATAAAGAATATTTAGCAGAAGAAAAAGTTGCCGAAAGAGTTGAAGATGAAGTCGAGCGAGAAATAAGATTAAAAGAAATTAAAAAACAATATAAAGATGCTATAGATGCATTTAACAAATGTAAGGAAGCTTATATTGAATTTGAAAAATATGAAGCAACGGTAAGTTTTTTAGATTCTCTTCCTAAATCTGTTTTGGCAAATATAATTGAGTTTAGAAAAATATGTGATGAAAAAGGTTGTCCGGAGCTTTTTTCCGAAGGTTTTAAGGATTTGTTTTCTTATACTGATTTATTGCCTGAATATAAAGACAGAAACGGCAAAGAATTAATGAATGAACATCGTTTGTCTATAGGAAAAGATAATAATATAATAAGTCATTCAATCAAAAATGTTAACGGAAGTAATTTAGATCTTACCATTACAAATAGTGGTATGACAATAGCTCGTTGCAATGAGAATATGACCGATGAGCAAGTAAAATCGTTAGCTGATTACAGTTATAAATTTGGTGCCGAGGTTACTGATTTCGGAACTTTAGCCAATACACAAGTTGTTGATAAAGACGGTAAAGAAATTGGTGTAATTGAAGAGGAGTATAAAAAAGCTCTTGCTAAAAATCGTGAAGAACAAAATAAAGAACGAGAAACCGAGGTTGAATGTGTTGATGATTTTCAAATTGATCATAGCACCAGTTATTTTGGTCCGTTTATTCCTCAAGAAAAAATAACCAAGAAAACGAAGACTACAAAATTATTAGGTAGGACAATTTGGGAAACGGAAACTCCCACCGGTTTAGATATGCAAAAAGCTCATTCCGCTATTAAAAAATTTGCTCCTACGGTTGAAATTATTGAAGAATGCAGATTTGGCAAAACAGTTCTCAAAGTGTATGCTGATAGTGATGATATAGAAGATGATTGTAAATATGATGATAAGGGTAAAGTAAAACACAATAAACGATTTGCCATTACTTTTGATCATAATAAGTTAAAATCATCAATTTATTTAGGCAGTAAAGAAAAAATGACGCCTGATTTGGCGCGCGTTGTTCTTGATACCTATAAGGAGCAAGGATATAAATATTTTCAGTTTCCTCCGTTGAACAGTGATACAGGTTTTGGTAAAGAAGGTCAATCTGCTTTTCTTGAAGCTTCTGTAAAAACCGGAATGGTTATATTACTTAAAGGTAAAGACGGAAAAGGATGTGATATATCTGGTAACGATCTAAACACAATTTTGGAAAAAAGTAACAAAGAACAAAACTTTATTGATAACCCTAATCAAAAAATTGAATATTTTATGCGTTGGCATGAACAATTGGAAAAATATTGCGAAGCAAATCCTAAAAAAGCAGCCGAATTGTCTGAACACGTTAAAAAATTTAAACAACAAGCCCAATTTATAATGTTTGAAAAATCTTATAAAGGGATTATAGAATCTGAAATACGTAAAAATGTTACAGAAAATGGCTGGGATGAAGTTCATTTAATGACTGCAAAGCACACATATGCTCAAATCGTTAAAGATATATATGATAAAGGTGTTTTAGGAGGTAAAAGGTATAATCCATTAGATATTGAAGGTAATTCAAAGTTAATCCTTAACGAATTTAACAGATTGACAAACAAAAATTATGAAAAATATTCTTCTATGGTAGATCAAAAATATGCTGAAATTAAACAAGTTGATGGTAGTAGTAAAAATATTTCAGAGTTTGATAGACAAAAGAAAGCCTTAGCTGAAGTAGAAAAAGTTGTTTTTGGCAATATAACTTCAATAAAATCAGTAAAAGATCAGGGGGTTAATATAGATCTTTCATTGCAAGATGAAAATGGTAAATTAACAGGAAAACGATATACGATAAAAACACCTCCTAGTACTAGTAATAATCCTGTTATAACGCCACAATTTTTATTAAGTTTAGGTGGGGAAAAGGATAAATAATAAAAAAACTCGGTTAAAAATAACCGAGTTTTTTCATTAAGATATAATATGTTAGCAAGGTTTAATGTGCCAAATTTTCTTTGCATATTCTCCAATCGAACGGTCAGAAGAAAATTTACCGATTCTTGCAATATTAAGAATAGCTTTTTTATTCCATACATCTTTGTTTAAGAAATCTTTTTCGACTTCTTCCATTTTTTTATCAAAAGCTTCCAAATCTTCTAATACAAAGTAGTAATCACGATTTAGCAGTTCTTCGAAAATAGGCTTAAACAACAAGACATAATCTTTTTCACAGAACATATTTGAGTTTAAAGCATTTAAGATACGTTTGATGTAATTATTGTTTTCATAAACATCTCTGGGGTTATAAGTATCTCGTTTTGCTTGAACTTCTTCTTCGGTTAAACCAAACAGATAGAAGTTTTCTTCTCCGACACATTCTCTTATTTCGATATTTGCGCCATCCAAAGTACCTAAAGTTAAAGCACCGTTTAAAGCAAATTTCATATTACCGGTACCGGAAGCTTCAAAACCTGCAGTTGAAGATTGAATACTTAAATCTGCGGCAGGAATTAAAATTTCAGCCAATGATACTTTATAATCAGGCAAATATACGACTTTTATCATATCATTTGTTCTGGGATCATTGTTTACAACCGAAGCCACATTGTTAATTAATTTAATAATCAATTTGGCAAAGTTATATGACGGAGCAGCTTTTCCTGCAAAGATATAAGTTTTTGCGACGGCCGGTTTTTTGTTGTCTTTGATAATATCAAGATAATCTCCGATAACTTGCAAAATTGTCATTAGTTGACGTTTATATTCATGAATACGTTTTGCATGAACGATAAACATACTTTCCGGATCAACAAAAATACCTGTTGTTTTCTGAATAATTTTGGTTAGACGCTGTTTGTTTTTCAATTTAACATTGTTAAAATCTTTGATGAATTCTGCGTCTTTAACAAATTTTTCCAAGCCTTTGAGTTTTTCAAGATCGATAACCCAATCTTCACCGATTTTTGAATCAATAAGAGACGTTAAGGCGGTATTAGCGTGCAATAACCAACGACGAGGAGTAATACCGTTTGTAACATTGGTGAATTTTTCCGGCCAAAGTTCATAAAATTCGGGAACTAATTTGGTTTTAATTAAATTAGAGTGAATTTCCGCCACACCGTTTACCGAGAATGATCCGACAATAGATAAGTTGGCCATACGTATAATTTGTCCGTTGCCTTCACCGGAAACAATAGAAACTTTAGACAATTTTTCTTCATCGTTACCAAATTTAGAACGAGCAAATTCCATAAATCTACGGTTAATTTCATAGATTATTTGCAAGTGACGGGGCAACAATTTTCCGATAATACGAGCCGGCCATGTTTCTAAAGCTTCGGGCAATAATGTGTGGTTGGTATAAGCAAAACATTTTGTGGTAATATCCCAAGCATCAACCCATTCTTGACCATGAATATCAATCAAGATACGCATCATTTCGGCGATTGCGATTGCCGGGTGAGTATCATTAAGTTGAATAACCACTTTTTCCGGTAATTTATGAAAATCATCGCTTTTTTCCAAGAAACGGCGAACAATGTCTTGGATTGCACAAGAAGCGAAGAAATATTGTTGTTTTAAGCGAAGTTCTCTACCCGATTCGACGGCATCTGACGGATACAAAACCTTTGAAATTGTTTCTGTTTCGATTTTTTCTTTCATTGCCTCGATATAACCGCCTTCGTTAAAGATGTTAATATCCAGCTCATCATCGGTTTTGGCCGAGAACAAACGCAAATAGTTTACTGATTTTCCGTTATATCCCACAATCGGAAAATCAAACGGAACACCATAAATAGTTTTGGTATTCATCCATAAAAAGTCTTTTGATCCGTCGGGGTTATTTACAACTTCAACATTTCCGTAAATCGGAATTTTAACAATACGATCACGTCGGGCAAATTGCCATGGCGATTCTTCGCCTTGCCATGAATCTGCTTGTTCTACTTGATATCCGTTTTCAAATTTTTGTTTAAATAGACCGAATTTATAGTTGATACCATATCCGAAACCCGGCATTCCCAGTGATGCCATAGAATCAAGGAAACAAGCCGCTAAACGACCTAAACCGCCGTTACCCAATGCCGGATCATATTCGGTGTCAAAAATTTCATTAAGCGTAATATCAGGAAATCCGTCAATTTTGATATCTTTCATGATATCAAAAAGGCCTAATGAATGAAGGTTATTTTCTAAAGAACGACCGAGCAAATATTCTATAGAAAGATAGTAAACTCTTTTGGAATTACATTTATTATAACGAGCAATCGACTGATACATTTTGTCCATGGCAAACTCTCTTACCGCCAAGGCAATGGCTTCTAAAGCCTCATCTTTAGTAACTTCGCAAACACGTTTACCGATAAAATATTGGATATAGTGTTCAATAGAGAATTTCAGTCTTGCTTTATCAATTTCACTGATAATGGCTGTATTTTTCTTCACGTTCGTTACTCCTTAATATAATATGTAAATACCAAATTATCCCAATCTTATATTAAAATTGTTTGAGATATAGTTAATAATTAGAGCTGATTTTCGATTCATGTTTCAAAAAATCAAAAAAAATTTAATAATTATTTGAATTTTAATAAATGCTATAGTATTGTCAAATAAAATATTTATAGAATAAAATTTTAAAAACAATAGGTAGTGTAATGAAAAAAACTTTTTTGACAGGATTATTTATAACCACAGCTTTGTGTAACATTCAAAGTGCTCAAGCCGAAGATATTTTTAATGTTTTAGCTAAAACATATAGCTCAAATCCGACCCTGCAATCACAACGAGCATACTTGCGTTCGGTAGACGAAAATATTGCTCTTGCAAAATCAGGATACCGTCCCAATTTGTCATTGCAGGGATCATATCGTGATGGTGAAAATAAAGTAAAAAAAGGTGTCGGACAAGGTGGTGATTATAATAATTTGAGTGGTGCTGCCGTTGTTTCTCAACCTGTATTTAGCGGGTTTTCAACAGTTAATTCTGTTAAAGCTGCCGATAGAGCAATTAAGGCTGCTCAAAATGATTTGTCAAATGTTGAGCAAAATATTTTATTGGATGCATCTACGGCATATTTAGATGTTTTACAAAACAGAGCCATTGTTGAATTGCAAAAAAATAATGAAGAACTTTTGCAGAAAAAATTAGATGAAACAAAAGAACGCTTTAATGTCGGTGAAGTTACCAGAACAGATGTTTCACAAGCTCAAGCACGTCATTCTCAAGCCGTATCTGATAGAATTGCTTCTGAAGGAAATTTACAGGCTTCGATTGCTTCTTATATCGAGATTATCGGTGAAGAACCTAAAGATTTGAGAGAGCCGGTTGATATGCAAAATTATTTACCGGCAAGTTATGACGAAGCATTGAATATTGCGCTGAAAAACAATTATTCAATTAAACAAGCTCAACATAATTATGCCGCCAAAGGATATGAAGTATATGCCAATATAGGTGCATTGTTCCCGACAGTTAGTCTTGATGGTTCAATCGGACGTAACAAATCTGAACAAGGTGAAATCGACACAACGGTAGAAAATACAGAGTTTGGTGTAAACCTTAATATTCCTTTGTATATGGGTGGGGCTACAAGAGCCAAGATTCGCCAAAGTAAATATCAAAAATGGCAAGCTCAAGAGGCTGTATTAGAGGCTAAACGTGCAGTTAAGTCGTCAGTATTGAGTGCTTGGGAATATATGAAATCTAACGAATCTCAACTGGAGGCCATTGCTGCTCAAATTAAAGCTAATACCATTGCATTGGAAGGAGTTCAAAAAGAAGAAGCTTTGGGTAATCGTACTATTTTAGATGTTTTGGATTCTTATCAAGAATTACTTAATTCTAAAGTTAATGATGTAAAAGCTCGCCGTACATACTATGTTTCTGCCATGACATTGCTTGCATCTATGGGTAAAATGACAGCTAAAGAATTGAAGCTTGATGTTGAACATTATGATGTGCAAAAATATTATGAGGAAACGAAAGGTAAATGGTTGTCTCTTAATTAGTTATGAAACTGCTTGATAAAAAATTTTTTTAATATAACATTATAATCAAGCGTATAAACTAAACGGGATTATTAAATTATGTCTGATAATATTCAAGAACAAGATATGGAAGGTATTTTATCTTCTATTAAAGGCATTTTAGAAGAAGATGAGCAAAAGCAACAAGTAATGGAAAGTGTTGCAGATAAAGCTAATGAAGATGTCTTGGGAGATGTGTTAAATTCTGCTGATGTTACCGATATTTTGGAATTATCTCCTGATATGGTAGTAGATGCTTTAACCGAACAACAATCGCAAGATAATGTTATTGATGCCGTCATTGCGGAACCTGAAATAACAACTGAAGTTGAAAATAATTTTGATGCAGTTGAACAAACATTAGCAGATAATTCCGTTTTATCTGAACAAGCTATCAGTATTAATGAAGATAACTTATTAAATAAGCCGTTTTTTGAAAGTACCGACAATAACGAGATTGTTTCATCTGATAAGCCGTTTTTTGAAACAGATAATAATCCTGTTGCAGATAATTTAACCGTTGATGATGTTATTGTTGATATACCTGTTGTTGAAGAAGCTGTCGGTGTTGCTTTGCCGGATATCGCTAATGATGTTGTTGAGATGACTTTGAAAACAGAAGAAGAACCGATAACCGAAAATACTGTTGAGCTTAAACCGATTACAGAAGTATTTGAAGTTAATAATACAAGTAAAGATGATCTGTCTTTGGATGAACTTTTAGATGCAGATGATAATTTAGTTTTAGAAGAAGTTGTTGAGCCTGCTCCGGTAGTTGAAGAGGTTGTTGAACCTGCTCCGGTAGTTGAGGAGGTTGTTGAACCTGCGCCGGTAGTTGAGGAGTTTGTTGAGCCTGCGCCGGTAGTTGAGGAGGTTGTTGAGCCTGCTCCGGTAGTTGAAGAAATCGCTATTTTTGATCCGGTTATTGAAGTTGAACCGGTTATGGAAGAAGAACAAACTCAAGATGTTTCAACTAACATAATGAGCAACTTCGCTAAAATGTTTTCTCATGAAGAAAAGCCCGAAGAAACAACAATCACATCTGTCGGAAATTCTTCAAAAACTTTAGAAGATTTTGTTGTTGATGCGATTCAAAAAGCTATCGGCAAAGAAATATCTGCTAAATGGAACAGCGGTGCTGATTTTAACAGTTTTGTTGAAGCTGAAATCAGACATCAGGTTGAATTGTGGATAGCAAATAATATGAGTGGTTTAATTGAAGAAACAGTTAAAAAAGAAGTTGAACGAGTGATGGCAAAGGTCGGTTCGTAAAAGCATATTAGCCGGAACCAACCTTAAGTTTTTAATGCCCGCAAAAGTGAAATCTTTACGGGCATATCGTTTTGTAAAATATCACTTGAATAAAATTAGGATTTAGAAATGTTAGAAAAAAATTATACACCAAAAGATTTTGAAGAAAAAATATATGAAAAATGGGAATTAAACGGTGATTTTAAGCCGGATATGTCATCTGATTCAGATGCTTTTTGTATTGTTATTCCGCCACCTAATGTTACAGGTGTTTTGCATATGGGACACGCCTTGGACAATACTTTGCAAGATATATTGGTTCGTTATAATCGTATGTTGGGCAAAAAAGTTTTGTGGCAGGTAGGAACAGATCACGCCGGTATAGCAACTCAAATGGTCGTTGAAAGAAATTTGGCTAAAGACGGTATTACCCGTCACGATTTAGGACGTGAAAAATTTATTGATACAGTATGGAAATGGCGCGAACAATCAGGAGGTACAATTTGTAAGCAACTTCGTCGTTTGGGCGCGTCTTGTGATTGGTCAAGAGAACGTTTTACCATGGACGAAGGTTTGAGCCGTGCCGTATTAAAAATATTTGTAAGTTTGTACAAAGATGGTCTTATTTACAAAGCCAAAAAATTGGTAAACTGGGACTCTAAATTTATGACCGCCGTTTCCGATTTGGAGGTTATCCAAAAAGAATGTGTCGGCAAAATGTATTATTACCGTTATCCGATAGAAGGTGAAGAAGGTCAATATATTCACATTGCCACCACTCGTCCGGAAACAATGTTTGGCGATACCGCTGTTGCTGTTTCTAAAGATAACGAAAAATTGAAACATCTTATCGGTAAAAATTGTATTATTCCGATTATCAATCGTGCGATACCGATTATTGCTGATGAACATGCTGATCCGGAAAAAGGAACCGGTGCGGTTAAGATTACTCCTGCGCATGACTTTAACGACTTTGAAGTTGGTAAACGTCATGATTTGCCATTGATAAATGTCTTAAACCCGGATACAACATTAAATGAAAATACACCTTATGAGGGGATGACAACTCTTGAAGCTCGTCAAAAAACCATTGAAGCATTGAGCGAATTGGGCTTTATGGACAAGATTGAAGATCACCCTATGGTTATTCCTTATGGCGACCGTTCCGGTGTTATAATTGAGCCTTTGATGACTGATCAATGGTTTGTTGATGCTCCGGTTTTGGCAAAAGAAGCTATGCGTGTTGTTGAAGAAGGCGAAATGGAATTTGTTCCAAAGTCTTATGAAAAGATCTATTTTGAATGGATGCGCAATATTCAGCCTTGGTGCATTTCTCGCCAACTTTGGTGGGGACATCAAATGCCGATTTGGTATGGACCTGACGGACATATTTTCTGTGAAGAAAATGAAGAGCTGGCACAAGCTGAAGCTGACAAGTTTTACGGAAAACACGAAGAATTGACCAGAGAAACAGATGTTCTGGATACTTGGTTTTCATCAGGTTTGTGGGCTTTTTCAACTCTTGGATGGCCTGATAAAACCGAATTTTTAGATACTTTTTATCCGACATCAGTTTTGGTAACAGGTTTTGATATTATTTTCTTCTGGGTTGCTCGAATGATGATGATGAGCATGTACATGATGAAAAAAGTTCCGTTTAAGAAGTGCTATATTCATGGACTTGTTCGTGATGAACATGGTCAAAAGATGTCAAAATCAAAGGGCAATACTGTTGATCCTATGGAAACAATCGAAAAATATGGGGCCGATGCTCTTCGTTTCTTTATGGCAGCCATGGAAACTCAAGGCCGTGACGTAAATACGAGCGAAGCTCGTATTGCCGGTTATCGTAATTTTGCCACAAAGTTGTGGAATGCTGCACGTTTTGGCGAAATGAATGAGGCTAAACCTGTGGCCGATTTCAATCCGGATAATGTTACTTTGGCGATAAATAAATGGATTATTGCAAAGGCTAAAGAAGCTACTTTAGAGGTTACAAAAAATCTTAATGCGTATCGTTTTTCCGATTCTGCCAATAGTATTTATCAATTTATTTGGGGTACATTCTGCGACTGGTATATTGAAATGATAAAGTCGATTTTGTATGGAAATGATGAACAAGCCAAAGCCGAAACAAGAGCGACATTTGCTTGGGTTTTGGATAGAATTTTGGTCATTTTACATCCGTTTATGCCATATATCACAACTCAACTTTGGGATAATTTGGCGCATAGAGATATTAAGTTGTTGCATCACGAGTGGCCATTAAATGAAATAATTGATAATCAGGCAAAAGAAGCTATTGACTGGGTTATTGATGCTGTTACTTCAATCCGTTCGTTGCGTTCGGAAATGAATTTACCGGCCGGTGCAAAGCTGAAGGCATATATTAAAGATAATAATATAAAAGTTGCGGATTATATTAAAGATTTTGCCAATATTATTTGTTCTTTAGCAAGACTTGAAGCTATTGAAATGTTAAGCGGTGAAGTTACACCTGATATGGTTCAAACAGTTTGTCAAACAAGCACTATCTTGCTTCCTTTGAAGGGAGTTGTTGATTTTTCTGCCGAACGTGAGCGCTTGCAAAAAGAACTGGCAACGCTGGATAAAAATTTGGCCGGTTATGCTGCCAAATTGTCTAATCCGAATTTTGTTGAAAGAGCGCCGGCAAAAGTTGTCGAAGAAGAAAAGAAACGACAGGCAGAGGCTTTGGGAAACAAGGCAAAAGTTGAAGAAGCTCTGGCTCGTATCGCCAACTTATAAAATTAAAAAATCCCTCTTGATGAAGAGGGATTTTTTTTGTTTGATGTTATTGCAAAATAAAATCTCTAAATTATAATAAACATTAGGTTAAAATCAGAAGAGGTTAAAATGCGAATTTTAGGATTGGATCCCAGTTTGTCATCAACCGGGTGGGGAATAATAGAAGTTGAAAATAATCGGGTAAAATATATTGCCGATGGATTTATTCCAACAAATACAAAAGCTCCGATAGAAGAAAGATTGCAAGAGATAAACAAAGTTTTGCGTGAAGTTATAGAAGCCTATAAACCTGACGAAGCCTCTATTGAACAAGTATTTTTAAACTCCAATCCGACTTCAACCATAAAATTGGGTATGGCTCGAGGAGTGGTGATTATGACACCGGCACAATACGGAATTTCGGTAACGGAATATGAGCCCAATAAAGTAAAAAAAGCTGTTGTCGGAGTAGGAAAGGCCGATAAAAATCAGGTCGAAACAATGGTAAAAATTTTACTTCCCGGTTGTAAGCCGAAAAATAATGACTCATCAGATGCCTTGGCAATAGCGCTTTGTCATTTTCAATATCGTAATGCTTATGGAATAAAAAAATAATGACAGATTGGAATTTATTAAACGAAAAAGTAAAAGCTCACATGAATCATGACAGTTGCGGTCACGGGTTTGATCATGTTAAAAGAGTATCAGTTATTGCACAAAAATTGATGCAAAATTTATCAGATGTTGATAAAGAAATTGTGCTTTTGGCCTCACTTTTACACGATGCAGATGATTATAAATTGTTTGGACAAGAGGCAAGCGATAATTTGACTAACGCTAAAAGAATAATGAGCGAGTGTGGGGTTGATGAAAATATAAAGCAGAAAGTCTGTGATATTATCGCTAATATGGGTTATTCCAAGCTATTGGCAGGTATAAGACCGACCAGCAAAGAAGGAATGATAGTGTCAGATGCCGATATGTTGGACGCTACAGGCATAAACGGAATTATCAGAACATTGAACTATGCTTTTTCTCGTTGCTTAAAATATGGTACTCCGGTGTTTGATAAAAACGAGTGGCCCGAGATAAATATGAGCGCCGAAAGATATAAATCTCGAGATAGAAAAAGCGATAATTGTATCAACCATTTTTTTGAAAAAACTTTGCGTTTAGGCAATCTTATGATGACTGAAGAAGGCAAGCAAATGGCTAAAGTAAGATTAAGAAGAATGGTCGAATTTTTGCGAGGTTATTTTGATGAAAATGATGTCCCACAGTGGAATGAATATTTGGAAAATTACTTAAAACAAGAAAAAGTAGATGTGTAAAAAGTTCTTTTTTTGTTCTGAAAATTGAAAATAATTCTTGCAAGCAGTTTGTTTATTGTATAGGCTTTTAAAAGATTTATAAAACTAGGGAAAAAATATGATAGCTAAATTACGAGGACTTGTTGATACCGTAGGTGAGGATTTTTGCATCATTGATGTAAACGGAGTGGGGTATTTGGTCTTTGCTTCAAGTAAAACATTAGGAAAATTAAATATAGGCAATACAGTATCATTAATGATTGAAACAATCGTCAGAGAAGACAGTATTTCTTTGTTTGGTTTTGCTTCATCACTGGAAAAAGAATGGTTCAATACTTTGACCAAAGTTCAAGGCGTCGGTGCCAAAGTTTGTTTGAGTATTATGTCTGTGTTGTCTCCGAGCCAACTTGCTCAAGCCATTGCCGCACAAGATAAATCTTCCTTTGCTCGAGCTAATGGTGTCGGTCCGAAATTAGCCGCTCGTATTGTTACTGAGTTGAAAGATAAAATCGTTGCCGTGCCGATGGCTAATGTTGCTAAAGATATAAATAAGGCTGTAAATTTTGATGAAGAAACCGGCGAAGTTTTGGAATATGAAGACAAACTTGTTGCTCGTGATGAAGATCCGACCAAAATGGAAGATGCTATTTCGGCCTTGATAAATTTGGGATATCAGCGTATTGAAGCATATCGAGTTGTCAATTTGGTTTTAAGTAAAAATGAAAATGCTGATATGAGCGAAATTATTCGCCTCTCGCTAAAAGAATTTGCTAAGGAACAAACAAGATGATTGATGAAAGATTGGTCAGCCCGCAAAAACAAATCAGTGATGAAAATACATCCAATATGCCGGTAAATTTGCGTCCGGAATCATTAAAAGATTTTGTCGGTCAAACTCATGTTTGCGAAAATCTAAAAGTGTTTATTGATGCGGCAAAATCCCGTGGTGACGCACTGGACCATGTTTTGTTATTCGGTCCTCCGGGGTTGGGCAAAACAACTCTTGCTTCTATTGTTGCCAAAGAATTGGGAGTAGGATTCAGAGCAACCTCCGCTCCGATGATTTCAAAATCTGGTGATTTGGCAGCGATTCTTACTAACCTTGAGCGTAATGATGTTTTGTTTATTGACGAGATTCACCGCTTAAATCCGGCGATTGAAGAAGTTTTGTATTCGGCCATGGAAGATTTTCAGCTTGATTTGATTATCGGTGAAGGGCCATCGGCTCGTTCGGTAAGAATAGACTTACAACCGTTTACGCTTGTCGGTGCAACAACTCGTTCGGGAATGTTATCAACTCCGCTTCGAGAAAGATTCGGTATACCGTTAAGACTTGATTTTTATTCGCCGGAAGACTTGAAAAAAATTGTTCTTCGTGGAGCAAGGCTTCTTGATATGCCATTATCTGAAACCGGCGCTTTGGAAATTGCCAAACGATCTCGAGGTACTCCTCGTGTTGCCGGTCGACTGCTTAAACGAGTGCGTGATTTTGGAGCTGTTTGCGGAGCCAATGAGGTTGATAACAAAATAGCTGACAGCGCATTAAAAAGATTGGATGTTGATGATTACGGTCTGGATGCTTTCGACAGAAGATATTTGGATTGTATTTTGCAAAATTATGGCGGTGGTCCTGTCGGTGCCGATACTTTGGCCGCAGCATTGTCTGAAGAAAGAGACACTATCGAAGAAGTTATCGAACCGTTTTTGTTAAAATTAGGTTTTTTACAAAGAACTCCTCGAGGACGAGTTATTTCAGATTTGGGTTGTAAATATCTCGGAGTTCCCACATTGAAAAAAGAAAAATACAATCCGCAAATGGATTTATTGGAAGGTTAAAAAATGATAATAAAATCTGTATCGCCGGCGCAAGGCGAATTGGTAGATAAAGAATTTTTGTTTCCTGTGCGAGTATATTACGAAGATACTGATGCCGGTGGCATAGTTTATTATGCAAATTATTTAAGATTTGCCGAAAGATGTCGCACCGAATTCATTCGTTCATTAGGTAGCAGACAACAAGATGATTTGCAAACACCGGAAAAAACTGCTTGGGTGGTCAGACATTGCGAAGCTGATTATATGGCGCCGGCAGTTTTGGATGATGAATTGGTGGTTAGTTGTCGCATTACCAATCTGGGCAAGGTAACTGCTACAATGCACCAAGAAATAAGACGAGGAAGTGATGTTTTGGTCGCTATTGATATAAAAGCTGCACACATTTCATTGATTACTAAAAAGCCGGTTCGTATACCGAAGAATTTAATGGAAAAACTGGTATAAAATAAATCGCCCGCAAGGGCGATTTATTTTAAGTTATTCTTTTTTATTTTCTTTCGATTTCACAATTTCGAGACCGCCATTTAAGACAATAATATCTGCTTGATCATTATCACAAATTTCACCATTTAATATTTTTATGGCTAATTTATTTTCGATATTGTTTTTCAGTAGTCGTTTTAATGGTCTTGCACCATATACAGGATCGTAACCATTATTAACAATCCAGACAAAAGCTGTATCATGAACATTAAGTTTAATATTATGAGTTGCAAGTCTTTTTTCAATTAATTCGATTTGAATTTTAGCAATATCTTTGATGTTAGATTTATCTAATTTATGGAAAATTGTTATTTCATCAATACGGTTAATAAATTCCGGTCGGAAAGATGATTTGACAATATCCATAACTTGAGCTCTGATTTTTTTGCCGTCATCAATACTGATTGCATTATTCAAAATTTCGGCACCAAGGTTAGATGTCATAATTATCAATGTATTCTTAAAGTCAACCGTGCGACCTTTTCCGTCGGTTAATCTTCCGTCATCAAGAACCTGAAGTAAGATATTAAATACATCAGGGTGTGCTTTTTCGATTTCATCAAATAAAATAACCTGATAGGGACGTCGGCGAACGGCTTCTGTTAAAAATCCGCCTTCATCATATCCGACATATCCCGGAGGAGAACCGATGAGACGAGCAACCGAATGTTTTTCCATATACTCTGACATATCAACTCGTAAAATTGCTTTTTCATCGTTGAACAAAAATTCGGCAACAGCTTTACTCAGTTCGGTTTTACCTACACCGGTAGGTCCTAAAAACAAGAACGAACCGATAGGCTGTGAGGCATCGGAAATACCTGCTCGAGAACGGCGAATTGCATTTGAAATTGCCGAGATTGCTTCTTTTTGACCGATAACTCTTTTGCTTAAAAAACTTTCCATGTTTAAGAGTTTTTCTTTTTCGGCACCAAGCATTTTATCAACCGGAATTCCTGTACGTTTTGATACAACATTGGCAATATTTTCTTCGTCAACCGTTTCGCTGAAGCTGTTGGTTTTTTCTTCCTTATTTTCATTTGAAGCAATTTGTTTTTCCAATTCAGGAATAATGCTGTATTGCAGCTCACCTGCACGTTCCAGTTTGCCTTCTCTTTTAGCAATCTCGGCTTCATTGCGTGCTTTATCGAGTTTATCTTTCAATACGGTATAATCAGCCAAGCCTTTTTTATCTTTGTGCCATTTTTCTTCTAAAATTTTGGCCTTTGCATCTAAACCGCTTATTTCAAAATTTATAAGTTCCAAACGCTCTTTAGATTTTGTATCGGTTTCTTTTTTCAATCCTTCGCGTTCGATTTTAAGTTGTAAAATGCGTCTGTCCAATTCATCTAATTCTTCCGGTTTTGAGTCAATCGACATACGCAATGCCGAAGCGGCTTCATCCATCAAATCAATAGCTTTATCCGGTAAAAATCTGTCGGAAATATAGCGATTTGAAAGGTTTGCCGCTGCGATTAAAGCACTATCGGAAATTTTTACTCCGTGATGAAGTTCAAACTTTTCTTTAATTCCACGCAATATGGAAACAGTATCTTCGACACTTGGTTCGGCAACATATATTTCTTGGAAACGACGAGCAAGAGCAGCATCTTTTTCAACATATTTTTTATATTCATTGATGGTGGTTGCCCCCATACAATGAAGTTCGCCTCTGGCCAAAGCAGGTTTTAGCAAGTTTGATGCGTCCATAGCGCCTTCGGTTGCTCCTGCGCCGACTAAGGTGTGCATTTCATCAATAAACAAGATTATTTCACCATTAGATGATTCAATATCTTTTAGTACTGCTTTTAATCTTTCTTCAAATTCACCTCTGAATTTTGCCCCTGCAATCAAAGCGCCCAAATCAAGAGCTAAAAGTTGCTTTCCTTTCAAACTTTCGGGAACATCATCATTGATAATCCTTATGGCCATACCTTCAACAATAGCGGTTTTACCGACACCGGGTTCTCCTATAAGAAGAGGGTTATTTTTTGTTCTGCGCGACAAAACCTGTATTGCCCGTCTGATTTCTTGTTCTCTGCCGATAACCGGATCAATTTTACCTTGTTTTGCTTTTTGAGTAATGTTTATGGTAAATTTTTTCAAAGCTTCAAAGTTGTCTTCCGAAGTTTCATTATCAGCTAAACGACCTTTACGATAGTTGTTTATCGCTTGATTTAATTTGACGGCATTAACTCCGGAAGATGATAATATATTATAAGCATCATTACCGGCAGTTGTCGTCAGAGCTTGTAACAATCTTTCGATGGTAATATATTTATCATTAGCTTTGTCGGCTAATTTTTCGGCCTCCATCATAACGGCTGTAAAATCTTGGCTCATCAATGTTTGTACGGCACTTCCTCCGACGGTCGGAAGTTTGGCAAAAGCATTGTCCAGTTTTTCTCTTATTTGAACAATATCACCACCGGCTTGAGATATAAGGTTTAATACCAGCTCGTTTTTACCATTAAGCAAAACCTTTAGTAAATGTAATGGGGTTATATACTGATTTTTATTTCCTGCCGCCAAATTGACAGCAGCTTCAATAACATCTTTTGATTTATATGTCAGTTTTTCAAAATCCATATCAAAAATACTCCTTGTCTTATATTTATAATATAGGAAACAAGGAGTATTTAAATCAAGAGATTAATTTTATTTTTTTAACAAATCAATAACTATAATATCTGAAGGTGCAAACAATCTCATTTGCGGTCCCCATGCTCCCGCGCCTCGAGATACTATTAAATCTATTCCGTTTGCTTTATATCTTCCCCCTAAATATTGATTTGTTTTTCTTGTTAACAAGTGCATAGGGAATATTTGTCCGCCATGAGTATGTCCCGATAAAACTAAATTATATAAATTTTTATCCAAGCTGTTAATAATGACCGGTTGGTGTGACAGCAAAATTTTAAAATCAGCCTTTTGGGAGTTTTGAATTGAACGCCACAAATTTATTCTTTCAAACATGGTTGAAAAGTCAGGAAGGCCGGCAAGATAAATATTGCTGTTTGCTATGTGTACCCCGCCATTAAATAAAAATTTTATACCGTTATTTTCAATAGCTTTTTTGAAAGCGTAAACATCGTTATAAAATTCATGATTTCCCATAATTGCATATATGCCGTAAGGAGCACTTAATTCTGATAAAAGATTTATTTTTTCCTCAATGATATTGATATTATCATCAATAGTGTCACCGGTTAAAACAATTATATCCGGATTTTGTGCATTTATGGTATTAATTATTTTAACAATTTTGTTGTTTGAGGTTGCTCTGGTAATATGCAAGTCGCTTACTTGTACAATGCGAAGATTGCGGGATATTTTATCCGATTGAATGGTTTCTTTTATAACAACCGGAACTTTATTTCCTTCAAAAGACGCGTAAATACTTATAAAAAAGGCTATGAAAATGACAATAAGGTTTGCAATTTTCAAAACAGAAAGATTTTGAGGATCAAGATACCAAGCGTTGATTTTAAATAGTTTTAATGAATAAAACATCAGATACCAAACGATATCACGTAGCATGATAATAATAAATAAAATAAACATGAAGCCCATAAGAGCATATAAAACGCTTGATGTGACAGAATAAAATTCGGTATTTAAATTAGGAATTAATTTAAGCAGACGAAGTATAATTGTCGCAAACCATCCTGATACCACTGTGATGCCGATAGCTATTTTATACATTAATTTTATATCGGAATAACCGATAAGTGTTCTTATGGTGATTGTCGAACATGCGGTAGCAATTATTACTAAAGCTAAATAAAATAACATCTTAAAGTTCTTCTTTTTTTATTCGTTAACAACAGTTGATTCTTTTTTCTTACTTCTGGGTTTAACAATTTTTTTAGGTTTAATCGTATTTTCTGACACTTCAACAACTTTAAAAGCTCTTTTAGTTGTTTTCACTTTTGTCTCAATTAATACATTTTCTTTATTTTCTGTTGATGTATCGTTATTTTCAACAGATGGCGCGTCATTATTTACGGTATTTTCCGAAGCATTTGATGTTTGTTCCTGATTATTTTCGGGTTCATCAGATGTTTGATTATTTTCTTTATTGTTAAATCTGATATTTTTTTTCTCATTTATTTCCGTAATGATTTTGCGATAGTGTTCGGCATATTGGCGAAAAACTTCAGCTTCGATGTAATTACCGTTAGCGTGAGCTTCTTTAGCCAATTCATTATATTTTTTAATCAGATCCAAGGCTGTTCCGCAAAATTTTCCGGCAGGAGAAACACTGTCGAATTTATAATTTATGGAATACACTTGATTGTTGTAATTATTATTTCTATATTTAACTTTTTTCATAAATCCAATACCATAAAAAACACTTAAATTAAAGTGTATACAACTAAAATAAAAAATGTAAATTTTCTAACGATGTCAGAGCAAAACAAGACATCAAAACTGTTTTTAATAATAATAGAGTTTTTTATAAAATCAATTTATTTTTTAAAAATTACACAACGTTCAATGTTATTATAATCTTTGAAAGTGTTCACTAAATTAAGATTTTTTTCTTTTGCGATTTTAATAACGTTATCAGCTTGATTTATTCCCAATTCAAAAACTAAATAACCATTATTTTTAAGCATTTTTTGAGCATGTTCACAAATTTTTATATAATCACGGAAACCGTCTTCTCCACCGTCTAATGCAATTATCGGATCAAAATTTTTTACTTCATTATCTAAAGTTTCGATATCTTTTGTCGGAATATAAGGCGGATTGCTGATTATAAGATCGAATTTTTGAGGTATTTTATTTTGAATATCGTTATCAAACCAACTCGCATTTAATAAGTCTAGGCGATTTAAAACATTATTGGTTGTCGCATTTTTTTTAGTTATTTCTAAAGCTTTTTTTGAAATATCAACTCCCGTAGCTTTAGCATTTTTCAGTTCGTCTAATAACGATATAACAATACATCCCGAACCTGTGCCAAATTCTAAAATTTCAATTTTATCGTTTAGATTAAAAAGTCGCAAAGTTTCTTCAATTAAAATTTCCGTATCATATCGGGGAGATAAAACATCTCGATTAACTTCAAATTCCAGTTTATAAAAATATTTTTTGCCTAATATTTTATCAACGGGATAAAATTTTTTACGCATTTCAATATATTTATCAAACTTTTTTTCTTGGTCATTTGTAAGTTCTGATTTATAAAATGCCAAATCGCTGATATTTATATCAAGTACATCAGCTAAAAGAAGTTTAATTTCAAACAAAGATGTGTTAACCCCGTTGTCATTAAGATATTGCAACTTGGTTTTTATGATTTTATCGATATTTGACAATTTAACCTCAAAATAAAAGCATCTTTAAGATAAGATGCGTTTGTATTAAATAAAAAAAATAACTAGGACTGATAACAATTTGAATTAGATTTGTAGTTGTGGCGCATTAAAAAATTATCTTCATCACAATTTTCACCACGAATTTTTTTTAAGCGTTTATCCATATTTTTAGATAATTGTTTGAACGAAGGCACAGACCAACCGCAAGCTTCAATTTCGCTTGTTGTCATAAGCTCTAATTCGTGTTTGTCGGTTGCATCATTCATTATTTCGACTCCGTTTTTTTTAAGTGTACGTTTAAGTATATCATTTTTTGTCTAAAATTGCAAGAGAAACTGCATTTTTTAGTTTTTTTAAGGCAACTTCTTCTATTTGTCTTACTCGTTCGCGGCTGATTTTTAATATTTCACCGGCTTCGTTAAGAGTAATCGGAGGATTCGAAAGCAAACGTTTTTTAATAATGAATTGTTCTCTGTCATTAAGCTCGTTTAAGCATTTGCTTAAAATCATGCGGCGATATTCCGCTTCTTGTTTAAGAGCTGTTTTCTCTTCAATATTTTGAGAACTATCGACCAAAAAATCGATTTTTTCGCTACCTTCTTCATCGCCCATTGTTACATTAAGCGAAGTATCTCCGCTTAATCGACGATTCATTTCCTTAACTTCGTCTTCTTCAACGACTAATTCCGTAGCAATCGTTTTTACATCATTGGGAGTGAGCTCTTTATTATCATATAAACCCAAACGAGCCTTAATTTTTTTCAAATTATAAAAAAGTTTCTTTTGTGCGGCGCTTGTCCCCATTTTAACCAAAGACCAAGAACGCAATATATAATCATTTATAGACGCTTTAATCCACCAAATTGCATAAGTTGCAAGTCTGACTTTTTTAGATAAATCAAATTTTTTGACGGCCTGCATCAAACCGATATTTGCTTCGGATATGATATCAGCCAAAGGAAGTCCGTAACAACGATAGGTCATGGCGATTTTAGCCGCCAAACGCAAGTGCGATGTAATCAAAATTTGAGCGGCATTCATATTTCCGTTTTGTTGCAAATCATTAACCAAGTGTATTTCTTGTTCTTGAGTTAATACGGGAAATGATTTTATTTTTTCAAAATAAGCCACTAACGAGTTATCATTGATAACTGCGGGTAAATTACATTTTCTGACTACAAGACCACTGTTAACAGTCATAAATTAATCACTTTCATAAATTAATTACACATTTTGATTTATTTGTGTTTTTTATAAATGACGGAAGATAATAATATTCGATAAATTTTTATTTTGCAATATTATTTATCATAAAAATAAAATGAAGGAATATTCTCAATGGCTAAATTTAATAATTCAACTTTTATATTGTCATTGTTATCATACATTAAAACAAACAATTTATCGTTCAAAATAGGATTATCGCTCTGACAAATTTTGAAATTTTCATTACGTAAGTTGTTATTAATTTTCAATTCTGTCATTCGAGCAAGAATAATTTTGTTTTGCATATTTGGTATATCACCAATACTCAAATCGGTAAAATTATCAATGTTTTTAGTAATTAAAAGATTTCTTCTTTTATTGAAAATAGAAATTGATGGTATATTGATAAAAGGCTCGGCGGCATCTCGGGCCATTTTTGCTAATATCTTATCGGAACATTCCGGTTTTTCCAGTATTTTTGCAGGTTT
Organism: Alphaproteobacteria bacterium; assembly: GCA_045633825.1. Taxonomy (GTDB): domain Bacteria; phylum Pseudomonadota; class Alphaproteobacteria; order RF32; family CAG-239; genus CAZU01. Next base: position 26,098 of record JAZQZB010000052.1, read on the forward strand.
ATTATTTATTTTGTTTTCTATTATTTTAATAACATTTTTATCAGGAAATCCGAAAGCATTGATATTTTCTTCATCCTCAATAAAATCATTTGTTTCTTCAGTAATTTTATTCGCGAATGCCGGTACTGTAAATAAAGTTACAAGTAATAATGCGATAAGATACTTTTTCATATATTACCTCTTAAAAGCTGATTGATTTTGGTGTGCGAGGGAAGGGCAAAACATCTCTGATGTTGCCGATTCCCGTAACAAACATCATCATTCTTTCAAATCCCAGACCAAATCCTGCGTGCGGAACACTACCGAACTTACGAGAGTCTAAATACCAGTCATAATCTTCGGCTTTCATGCCCATTTCTTCGATGCGTTTAATCAAAACATCAAGTCTTTCTTCACGTTGAGAGCCTCCGATAAGTTCACCGATACCGGGGACTAAAACATCCATGGCGGCAACGGTTTTTCCGTCATCATTCATACGCATATAAAATGCTTTAATTTCTTTTGGATAGTCGCGAACTATAACCGGACGTTTGAAGTGTACTTCGGCTAAATAACGCTCATGTTCCGTTTGCATATCAATACCAAACTCCGGTGTATATTCAAATTTTTGTCCCGAAGATTTCATTATTTCAATAGCTTCTTGATATGTAATACGTGCAAAGCCGTTATTCAAGACATTATCCAATTTTGCAATTAAACCGGGCTCTACAAATTTGTCAAATAAAGCCAAATCTTCCGCGCAAGTTTCTTTCAAGTGTTTGATGCAATATTTAACCATATCTTCGGCCAAATCCATATCATCAAAAATATCGGCAAAAGCCATTTCAGGCTCTATCATCCAAAATTCAGCGGCATGACGGGTGGTATTAGAGTTTTCAGCTCTGAAAGTGGGGCCGAAAGTATAAATATCGCCCAAGGCACAAGCATACATTTCACCGTTTAATTGTCCGGAAACAGTTAAGTGAGCTTCTTTACCGAAAAAGTCTTGGCTGTAATCGATTTTGCCATCAGGTGTTCTCGGCGGATTGTTGATGTCTAAAGTCGTAACTTGAAACATTTCGCCGGCACCTTCACAGTCTGAACCGGTAATAATCGGAGTGTGAACATATCTGAAACCGCGTTCGTTAAAAAACTTGTGAATGGCAAAAGACAGTTCCGAACGAACTCTGAATGCTGCGCCGTATTTATTGGAACGAGGACGCAAGTGAGCGATTGTGCGCAAATATTCATCAGTATGTTTCTTCTTTTGTAACGGATAATCTTCAGGTGCAATAGAGTATATCTCGACATCTGTTGCCACAACCTCATATCTTTGGTTTCCGCCTTGTGATTCAATCAAAGCTCCTTTAATGGCAACCGAAGAACCTGTGGTTAATTTTTTAACCTCGTCATAATTGCTTAAATTATCTTTGGCAATAATTTGAATATTCTTCAAACAAGATCCGTCATTAACTTCAATAAATGAAAAATCTTTGGAATCACGTCTTGTTTTAACCCAACCTTTGACTAAAACTTCATCAATGGTACTATCCGCATTAAGCAATTTAACAATTTTGGTTCTTTTCAACATTTTTATCAATCCGTTAATTAAAATCATAAAACTTTTGTGAGTTTAGTACAAGTTTAATTAAATGTCTAGCATTGACAAAAAATATTCTACAGATTAAATTGAATAACAGTTTAACAATGTAAATATAGGTAAGAAAATATGAAAAATAAGTTGATTTATTCTGTTTGTTTAGCGTTTATGACTTCGGCTTGTGCCGGCAATATAAATTCTAATCATTATGCTACATCTTCAACCGGTTCGGTCGGTCAGGTTATGCCTTGTACTGTCGTTAGTGTTCGTCAGGTAAATGTTTCATCATCTGATTCGTCGGCAGGCTCTGTAATTGGTGCAATCGGCGGTGGTGTTGCCGGATCGACAATCGGTCAGGGACGCGGTTCTGTTTTAGGTGCTTTAGGTGGTGCTGCGTTAGGTGCAATCGCCGGTGATTTTGCCGAAGGTGAGTTATCTAAACAAACCGGTGTAGAATATATTGTAAAACTTGATAATGGTGCAATGCGTACCATTACTCAAGGTACCGATGTTTATATGCAGCCGGGACAAAAATGTTATTTGCTTTATGGTAACCAATCTCGTGTTATTCCGGCAAATTAATTTGATATGATATAAAATAAAAACCTCGCTTTGAATGCGAGGTTTTTTTATTAGATTAAGGATTTTTTTATGCTTTTAAAGCATATAAATCTTTTTGCATTTTTTCATTATAAGCAACCAAGTTATCAATTATTTCTTCAAATTTTTCGGTGCTTACTTCATTTTTGATTTCATCTAAAACTACTAACATATCATCAACAAAAGTATCCGGATACGGAACTTCTTCAACATGTCTGATATCAACTTCATATCCGTTGGCAATTTCGCCATCTTCCAAATGAATAATGATAACTTTATCCATTTTGTTCAATTCTTCTCTGATATTTAAAGATATGTTTGTCAGCAAATAAGCTTTTTCATTATTAACGGTCAAAATGGCGCAGTTTCTGCCATCATAAGATAAAAATGCATCTTTAACATTATCGTCGCCCATTTCTAAAGAAATCAACCAACCGTCTTTTGTTAATGAAAATGTATAATTATCTACTAAAATTTTTTCTATTGACATATGCCCTCCTTAAAAACGGCACAAATTAAATTTTATTTAGGATCTTTTCCTTTTCGTGAAGCTATTATTTTTGTAAAGTCAATTTTTTTAGGTTGTTGAGGTTTTGTATTGTTTACAATGTGTTTTACTGTCCCTGCTGGAACATGAGTTGATGCGGAATCATATAATTCTTGTGCATCTTTTTTGGGAATATATTTTATCATTGTTTTTTCTCCTTAATCTAAGTTTTTGGTCATATGTCAGTTTTTACGTCTATCATTCACATAATTTTTTGTCAAGAAAATTTTGTCAAAAAATGATAATAATTAGACAAAACCAAAAAATGAGATTTTTTATTATCTTCAATCCTATACGTTAATAGTTAAAAAATAGTGTATAGTATTGCAAAATAAAGCGTTAAAAGTCATTTTTCGAGTAAAATTTTAACCTGTCATCCCTTCGAGCGAAGCGAGGTCAGGGGAGCTCCGAATTAGTTTAAATAACCAAAGATCGTCATCGCTATTTTTTGCAGAGCAAAAAATTCAAGCGATCTTCGAATTTATTATAAATAAGCTCTAAACTGTCATCGCTCGATTGCATTAAGCAATCGTCAAGCGATCTTCGAATTTTTTAAATACATCGAAGATGCCTAATCTCGCTCGTGCCTCGCTCAAGGCATGACTTTTCTATGTCATCCCTCGTTTTCGTTAAGAAAACGTCAAGGGATCTTCGAATTAGATTAAATTTTGCGCTTCGCAAAGATAAAGATTCCTTGACGCACGGACGCATAGCGCCGCACGAGGAATGACTTTTTTTGGCTCAAGGCATGATATTTTAAATAAAAAAACTTTCTCGAGGTGACTTTTGGTTACTTTTGGTCACTCAAAAGTAACATAAGAAAAACACTTAAAAAATTATCCCTATTTTTTAGCGTCAATAATCTTAATTGCTTCATCCAAACTCGGTTCACGACCGGAAATATCTTTCGGCAAAGCATAATTATTTTTACCGCATTTCAAATAAGGTCCGTATCTTCCCATCAGCAAAATAATGTCTTGTTTGCTTTTCGGGTGGATTCCTAAAGATTTGCCTGTTGGTTTTTCTTTTGCATCTGCCAAAAGCTCTTTAGCTCGTTCCAAATTGATGTTAAAAATGGTATCGTTTCCTCTCAAAGAAATCGATTTTCCGCCACATTTGATATATGGTCCGAATTTGCCTGAATTTACTTCTACACCTTCGCCCAAATCAAACGGTAAACTCAACAAGCGAGTTGCTTGCTCGATAGTAATATCATCAGGAGTAATTCCGTTCGGTAAAGATGCTCTTTTGGGTTTTTCTGTTGTAGCGGTTTGATCTTCGCCGAGTTGAACATAAAAACCGTAAGGTCCTTTTTTCAAATATATGTTAAAACCGTTCATCTCGCCTAAAATTTTATCGGCTGTTTCTTTAATTTTTTGTGCATCGGCATTTTCTTCGTCCGTTGTGTCTACCAATGGTTTTGTATATTTACATTCCGGATAGTTTGAACATCCGATAAATGCTCCGAATTTACCCAGTTTGATGCTCAATCGACCATTTACACAATCCGGGCAAGCTCTCGGATCTGTACCATCTTCTTTTACGGGGAACAAGTGATGAGCCAAAACTTCATCGATTTTTTCGATAACCTCGGTAACTTGCAAAGGTTTAACTGCATCGACATTGCGGGCAAATTTTACCCAAAAACCTTCTAACAATTTTTTCCATTCCATATTGCCCGAAGAAACATCATCCAAAAATTCTTCCATTTGAGCTGTGAAATCATATTCTACATATTTTTTGAAATAATTTTCCAAAAATACCGTAACAATACGTCCCCTGTCCTCCGGTATAAAACGAAGTTTTTCCACACGAACATATTTGCGTTCTTGCAATACGGCGATAATCGTTGCGTATGTTGAAGGACGTCCGATACCGAGTTCTTCCAATCTTTTAACTAGGCTGGCTTCGGTAAATCTCGGAGGAGGAACGGTGAAATGTTGCTCGGCGGTAATTTCGCCTTTATCAACTTTTTCTCCCTGTTCGACATTTGGCAAAATTTTGTTTTCGTCATCATCATCAGAGTCATCTTTTGATTCCTGATAGAGTTTCAAGAAACCGTCAAATTCGATAACCTGACCGTTGGCGCGAAGTAAAATTTGCATATCATCTGATTTTGAATCAATTACAACCTTATCCAAAATAGCAGGATTCATTTGGCAGGCAACCGTGCGTTTCCAAATAAGTTCATAAAGTTTGTGCTCGTCAGATGCCAGTTTGATTTCCATTTTTTTCGGGGTATTCATTACATCTGACGGACGAATTGCTTCGTGAGCTTCTTGAGCATTTTTTGATTTGGTTTTATATTCTTTTGCTTCTTTCGGCAAATATGCTTCACCGAAATATTTCAAAATTGCTTCACGACAAGATTTGATTGCATCAGCCGAAAGATTAACTGCGTCGGTACGCATATAAGTAATAAGACCGTCTTCATAAAGTTTTTGAGCAATTTGCATCGTCTTTTTGGCAGAAAAACGCAATTTACGAGCTGCTTCCTGTTGTAAGGTTGAAGTCGTAAACGGAGGAGCCGGATAGCGATTTGATTTTTTGCGCTCAATATTGTGAATTGCAAAATTTTGCGCCTCGATTTTGGCTTTAGCTTCCAAAGCCTTTTCTTCGCTGTTTAAGTCAAATTTTTCTAACTTTTTGCCGTCTAATTCAATTAGACGAGATTTGATTAAAGCCTTTTTGGCCGTCAAAAGTTCGGCATCAATGGTCCAATATTCTTCGGCCTTAAATTTTTCGATTTCGGTTTCTCTTTCACAAATCAAACGAAGAGCAACCGACTGTACACGACCTGCCGAACGTGAACCGGGAAGCTTGCGCCACAATACCGGAGATAAGGTAAAGCCCACCAAATAGTCAAGCGCGCGGCGTCCCATATAAGCCGATACCAAATTATCATCGATTTGTCTGGGGTTAGCAATGGCTTCGGTAACTGCCGATTTTGTAATTTCATGAAAGACAACTCTTTCGATTTTTTTATCTTTTAAGGCTTTCTTTTGTTTTAATTCTTCTAATATATGCCACGCAATAGCTTCTCCCTCTCTATCAGGGTCGGATGCGAGGACTAATGTATCAGCATCTTTTAGAGCTTTTACGATATCGGCAAGGCGTTTTTTACCACCTTGACTTAATTCCCATGTCATTGCAAAACCGTCATCAGGATTAACTGAACCATCTTTACTTGGCAAGTCTCTGATATGACCGAATGAGGCTAAAACCTGATAATCTTTTCCTAAATATTTATTGATTGTTTTGGCTTTTGCCGGAGATTCCACAATAACTAATTTCATTTTATTTTTCACCCGTTAATGCTATTTTATTTCCTGCGCGTCTTTCGGCAACTCCGTTCAATTCAAGTTCGAGAATATCCATTGCAATTTCCGAAGCACTTTTGCCGGTAAGACGTATAAGCTCGTCAATATGTACCCCGTCGACAGTCAGATAATCTCTCAAAGTTTCAGGGGCTTTTTTCTGTTCGATATAATTATCATCATTATTTTCAAAAACAAGATTTTTTTGAACATATTGTTCTAATTTAGGCTGCTCTATTATTTTATTACCTTTTAAAAAAGGTAATATGTCAGACGCATTTTCTACTAATACTGCACCATTTTTAATAAGAGAGTTTGAACCTTGTGTTCTCGATTCGCCGGGCGTGCCGGGAACGGCAAAAATTGTTTTTTTCATATCTATACCGTATTGTGCGGTAATCAGCGAACCGGAGTTGTTTGAAGCTTCAACAACTAAAATACCTTCACTTAATGCAGCCACAATTCTGTTGCGTCGAGGAAAGTTTGATGTGTTTGCTTTTGTCCCGATTAAAAATTCTGATATAATACAACCTTGTTTGGCAATTTGTTCATATACATCTTTATTTTCCGGCGGATATACAACATCGATTCCCGTGCCTAAAACCGCAATGGTTTTTCCTGTTTGATTAAGTCCGTACATTGCACCTTTGTGTGCCGCTGTGTCGATTCCTCTGGCCATTCCGGATATTACGCAAACTCCCTCATCGGTTAGCTCCATAGCAATTTTGGCGGCAGTTTTTCGTCCGACCACAGAGGCTGCACGTCCCCCTACAATCGCAATCGATTTTTCAAAAGAGGTCAAAGTTTTTACATCGCCTTTTACATATAAAACAGGAGGTGCGTTTGGATCATTTCGTAAAGCAAACGGATAATATTCATCACAATATAAGACGATTGTTACACCTAAAGCGTTTGCTTTATCCAGTTCTTTTTGAGCTTCTTCAATACTCCAAGGTTTTTGTTTGGAGTTTTTCTCTAAAAAGGCAACGGCATTTTGAACTGATGAAAATTCATTAATCAGCTGATAAAATCTTACTGTGCCGATTCCTTTGGTGTTTATAAGTCGTAAAGCAGAAATTATTTCTTTTTGATTTGCCACAGTTTAAGCCTTTTTCTTAAAAGAAATTTTGCTTTCCTGACCTTTGAATAAACGAGCAAAATTGGCATGATGTCTGATAAGAACCAAAATTACCAAAGCTGAATAACAAACGACATAAACCGGTTCAGCGTAAAAGTATGTGATTATCGGTAATGCAAATGCAGCCATAATTGCCGATAATGAAGAATATCTGGTAATAAAAGCGGTTATAAGCCAAATAGCAAAAACACTCAAAGCAATAAGCGGTTTGGTAACAAGTAAAAAACCAAATGCCGAGGCCACACCTTTCCCGCCTTTAAATTTTAACCATATCGGAAAATTATGACCTATAATTGCCATAGATCCTGCAAACAAGGCAAGAACAATATTTAAGTTTGTTGTGATATTACAAAAAGTAAAAGAATTGGTATTTGCAAATTTTAGAGCTAACCATGCAATAAGACCGGCTTTTGATGCGTCTAATATAACAGTTAAAAGAGCTAACCATTTATTTCCGGTTCTTAAGACATTTGTAGCACCGATATTTCCGGAACCGATTTTTCTGATATCACCATAACCTGCCAAATAGCATAAAACCAAACCGAAAGGGATTGATCCCAAAAGATATCCTCCGATTCCCCAAAGTGAAAATAAGGCTGTATCTGTCATTTTTTTCTCCCAAATAACTTTTTTACAAACTATTTGCTAATTACTAAACCATGATTCACTTTTTGGCAACCTTTTTGCAATAGGTTGTTAAGCAAATGAAAAAATTTGATGACAAAGCGATTCTATTCGTTAATATAAGTCATCATGATAACTTATGCATAAGAGTTTGTAATGAAAACAAAATATAAGAGAGTCTTGCTCAAACTTTCGGGTGAAGGTTTGATGGGAGACGAAAAATTCGGAATATCACCAAAGGTTTTACAATCTTTGGCATTTCAGATTAAAGACATTGTTGATGCAGGCGTTGAGCTTTGTGTTGTGGTTGGCGGCGGTAATATTTTTCGTGGAGCTAAAGGTGCTGCAAAAGGTATGAATCGTACAGTTGCCGATCAGGTAGGTATGTTGGCTACATTAATGAATGCTCTTTGTTTGCAAAATGCGTTAGAAGAAAACGGAGTATCTGCCCGAGTGTCATCCGGTTTGAGTGTTCCCCAAGTATGCGAAAATTATATGTATCGTAAAGCTATGCGTCATTTGGATAAAAAACGCGTGGTTATTTTTGCCGGCGGTACCGGAAATCCGTATTTTACTACCGATACAGGGGCTGTTTTGCGAGCATCTGAAATGCAATGTGATGTCGTATTGAAGTCAACACAAGTGGATGGGGTATATTCTTCTGATCCGAGAACAAATGCCGATGCTGTTCGATATGATGAAGTTGGTTATGACGAGGTTATTCAAAAACAACTTAAGGTTATGGATATGACGGCTGTTGCGTTGGCAAAAGAAAATAATATACCGATTATTGTTTTTTCGCAGCACGAAGAAGATTCTTTGAAAAAAATCGTGCAAGGAAAAGGTGTTTATACAATTATAAAAAATTTATGAGGTAAAAAAATGACTGATTTTTCAGAAATTAAAAATGATACCAAAACTCGTATGGATAAAACATTAGATTCCTTAAAAGGTGAGTTTGGTTCATTAAGAGCCGGAAGAGCGCATATCAGCTTGCTTGACGGTATTATGGTTGAAGCATACGGTTCTATGACACCGCTTGCACAAGTAGGTACAATTTCCGTTCCTGATGCTCGTACATTATCTGTAAGCGTATGGGATAGGGGCTTGGCCAAATCGGTTGAAAAAGCAATTATGGAATCAGATTTGGGACTTAATCCTTCTTCAGACGGACAGCTTATTCGTATTCCGATTCCTCCGCTTTCGGAAGAACGTCGTCGTGAGCTTTCAAAGGTTGCCGGTAAATATTCGGAAAACGCCAAAGTCGCTGTTCGTAATATTCGCCGTGATGCACTCGATGGTATTAAAAAGTTGAAGAAAGATAATGCCATATCTGAAGACGATGAAAAAAGATATGAAACAGAAATTCAAAAATTGACTGATGAAGCAACCAAAAAAGTTGATGAGATGTTGGCTCAAAAAGAAAAAGATATTCTTCAGGTTTAAATAAGCGGTGAGATTTAAGTGAGTAACGAATTAAAACATATTGCCATTATTATGGACGGTAACGGAAGGTGGGCTAAAAAGCGCAACCTTCCTCGTTCTGCCGGTCATAAAAAAGGTGCCGAAACTTTGCAAGAAATTGTTAAAGGCGCATCTGAAATGGGCATTAAGTATATGACGGTTTATGCTTTTTCTACCGAAAATTGGAAAAGGGATAAAGAAGAGGTCAATTATCTTATGGACCTTTTGCGTCAATATTTGAAGAATGAGCTAAAAGAGATAAACGAGCAAGGTGGTCGAATTTTATTTATCGGCGAACGAAATATGCTTGATAAAGATATCGTTGTTCAAATGGAAAATATTGAAAAACAAACTTCAAATAATGACAAATTTACATTTGTTGTAGCGTTGAGTTATGGTTCGCGCGCCGAAATATTATCAGGTGTAAAGAAGATAGCATCTTTGGTTGCCAAAGGTGATTTATCTTTAGATGACATTGATGAAAAAAGTTTTTCATCAATGCTTTATACCCATAATATACCGGATCCTGATTTGGTTATTCGTACCAGCGGAGAACAACGAGTCAGCAATTATTTGTTGTGGCAAATTGCATACAGTGAATTCTTTTTTACAAAAACTTTGTGGCCTGATTTTACTGTGGCCGAATTAAAAGAGATCGTTAATGATTTCAATTCAAGGGAGAGACGTTATGGAAAAGTCTAAATTAAAATCATTTATTAAACGTATAATAACATCATTGGTTTTAATACCGATAGTTATTGCATGTATAATTATCGGATATCCGACAATCTTTTTGCTCGCATTAGTTGGTGCGGCACTATTGTCTTGGGAATGGGCTACCATGGTTCCAAATTCTCGCCCGACATTTTATGCTGTTTGTTATTTCTTTACGGCAGCGGTTGCCATTATGATGAAACCTATAATTATTCCTGTAATTGTTATGCTTTTTGCTTTGAGTGTAGCTTTTTGTAAATCAAAAGGAGAAACTCATCGTAAAATGCTTCTTTTGGGAATACCTTATATTGCTTTCGGTATCGGTTCTATAATTTCAATTTATGCTGCCTATGGTCCTTATATTGTATTGTGGTTTGTTTTCGTTGTTTGGGGTGTTGATATCGGAGGATATTTTATCGGTACGACAGTTAAAGGTCCTAAACTTGCTCCAAAAATTTCGCCTAATAAAACATGGTCAGGTTTGCTTGGCGGTGTATTGTTATCTGTACTGATAAGCTATGGTGTAATGTATTTCTTCAAAGTGTCTGCTTCAGCAAGTGTTTACTATTTGGTAATGGCGGCAATTATAGCCGTTATAGCTCAAATAGGTGATTTGATTGAATCTTTCATGAAAAGACGTTTAGGTATTAAAGATTCTAGTAATCTTATTCCCGGTCACGGAGGTATTTTTGATCGTATTGATGGTTTGATCTTCGCTGCTCCGTTTGCTTATTTAATGTTAATTAATTTAGCCAGAATTGTAAGATAGGGAGTTGTTAATGCAGTTCATTATTAATGCGGTTTATTATGTAATACCATTTTTGTTTTTGCTTGGTGTACTTGTTTTTGTACATGAGTTCGGGCATTATATCATAGCAAAAATTACCAAGGTAAAAGTAGCAGAATTTTCTATCGGTTTCGGTAAAATGCTTTGGGGTAAAAAAGATGCTTCCGGAACATTGTGGAAAATTTCGGCCATACCTTTGGGTGGATATTGTAAGTTTTTGGGTGATACAGATGCAGCCTCTTCAGGTAATGATACAACCGAATTATCGGAAGAAGATAAAAAGTATGCATTTGCTTTTCAAAATCCATTTAAAAAATTAGCCATAGTAATCGGCGGTCCTGCATTTAACTATTTGTTTGCGGTAGTTGTTTTTGCTTGCATATTTACGGTTTTCGGTAAAATAGAATTTCCTCCGGTAATCGGTACCGTAATAGAAGGAGGTGCAGCAGCTAAAGCCGGTATTAAGGCAAAAGATAAAATTATTTCGATTGACGGTCGAGAAGTTAAGACTTTTAATGAGTTTCGTCAAGAAGTTGAAATGAATACATCAGGTGTGGTTAAAATAGTTTTATTACGTAATGACAAAAAATTAGATTTTACCGTAAAACTTGAGCCTGTTACAATAGGTAATGAAAAAGAAAAATCTCAAAAACCGATGTTGGGCGTAACCTCGGTAACCGAAGTTGAATTTTCTGCTACAAAGTTATCATTTGTCGAAGGTGTAAAGGAGGCTTTTGCTGAATGTTATAATATTTCAGTCGTAACTTTGCGTGGTGTCGGCCAAATGATTTCAGGCAAAAGAAATACTGATGAATTGGGTGGAATAGTTCGTATTGCCGAAATGAGCGGAGATATCAGCAAAAAAAATTCTTGGATTGATTTCTTGGTATTTATGTCATTGTTATCCGTAAATTTGGGGCTGATTAATTTATTCCCGATTCCGATGTTAGATGGCGGACATGTTATAATTTATCTTATTGAAATTGTTTTGCGTCGTGAAATTAATGAACAAGCAAAAGAATATGTATTTAAATTCGGATTTTTGTTATTGATAGCACTTATGGTGTTAGCAACTTATAATGATTTTGCACGATTGTTTAATCGTTGGTTCTCATAAAAATAAAGTGGGGTTTATAAAATGAAAAAAATAACTTTAGGAACTTTTGCATTTTCTTTACTTGCATCGACCAGTGTATTTGCCGGAGATGTTATGATAAAAGATATTAAAATACAAGGTCTGGAACGAGTTGAACCGGAAACGGTAAAGTCTTATATTGATATTAAAAAGTCAAAAATTACCAATGATGAAGATATAAATAATGCATTAAAAAATTTGTACTCTACAGGTTTGTTTGAAGATGTTGCTATTAAAGTAACCGATAACATAATGTATGTAAAAGTATCTGAAAATCCTGTTATATCCGATGTTTTATTTGACGGTAATGATAAAGTTGATGATACAATGCTCGAAAGTGAAATAAGATTATCCCCACGATCTACATATTCAAGAGCAAAAGTTCAAGATGATGTTCGCCGTATTTTAGAAGTATATAAAAGAAGCGGGCGTTATGCTACGGTTGTAAATCCGGAAATTATTCGTCGCGATCAAAATCGTGTTGATTTAATATTTAATATTGATGAAGGTCCGTTAGCGGTTATTGATAAGATTAACTTTGTCGGTAACGAGCATTATTCATCAAAAGAACTACAAGAAGTTTTGATGAGTAAAGAAAGCAGATGGTACAGAATATTTTCATCATCAGAAAATTATGATGCCGAAAAAACTAATTATGATAAAGAATTGCTGCGTCGTTTTTATTTGAAAAAAGGTTATGCTGATTTCAAAGTTGTTTCGGCAGTAGCAGAATTAAGTCCCGATAAAAAATCATTTACGGTGACTTTTGTAGTTGATGAAGGTGCAAAATATAAGATTAGAAATATTGATATTATTTCTGAAATTGCCGACATAAATTCTGATGATTATACTTCATTTTTAGAAATTGAAACAGGTGATAAATATAATTCTGATAAGATTGATAAATCAGTAACTAAAATGACTGATGAATTAGGTCGTAAAGGATATGCTTTTGCGTCGGTTGAGCCTGATATTATTAAAGATACTACAACCGGTGAAGCTGATGTAAAATTCCGTATTAAAGAGGGCACACGTTTCTTTGTTGACAGAATTAACATTACCGGAAATACTCGTACTCATGACAAGGTTATTCGTCGTGAATTGCGTATTCAAGAGGGTGATGCATTTAATGCTTCTAAAATTAAAGATTCTCGTCGTAATGTTGAAAATTTAGATTATTTTGAAACTGTTGATATTACTACCGAGCCGAAAGATAATAATAAAGCGGACCTAAATGTTGAAGTTAAAGAAAAATCTACCGGTTATTTTAATGTCGGTATCGGTTTTTCAACGGTTAACGGCGCCTTGGTAAGAACAGGGGTTACCGAAAATAACTTCAGAGGTTTGGGTCAAAGATTAGGTTTTGATATTGCTGTATCACAAAAATCACAAGATTTTGATGTAAGTTTTACGGAACCTTATTTCTTGGGACGTCGTTTGCGTGCCGGTATAGATGTATTTCACTCTCGTCAAGATTATCAAGATGAAAGTTCGTATGATAGCCAGATAACCGGCGGACGTTTGAGAACAGGTTGGAATTATACCGATGACTTTTCACAACAAGTTCGTTATACCTTAAAACAAGAAGAAATTACCGATGTCGGTGAAGATGCTTCTAAATATATTAAAGAAGAAAAAGGTAAATATACCAACTCATCAGTCGGTACGACATTTGTTTATGATAAACGTGATAGTGCAATGCTTACTCGTAACGGTTACTTCTTGTCTTTGGGTACAGATGTTGCAGGTGTCGGTGGCGATGAAAAATATATGAAGTTTGATTCTAAAGCATATTGGTATAAGACATTTGCTGATTACTACACATTCAAATTATTTGCTAATGCCGGTATGATAGAAGCTTACGGAGATGAAAGTGTCAGACTTGCAAATCGTTATTTTCTCGGCGGATATACAATGCGAGGTTTTGAGGCTGGAGGTATCGGTGCCAGAGATAAGTATACTAATGATGCTTTAGGCGGAAATTGGATGGTTTATTCGGGTGCTGAATTTAGTTTTCCAATCGGACTTGATGAAATGGGAATTTCTGCACACCTCTTCACTGATGTCGGATTTATCGGAGAACCTGATAATTTAAATACCGATGATGTATATTATTCGGATAGTGCTCGTGTATCAGTCGGTCTGGGTTTCCAATGGTTGTCACCGATGGGACAAATCGATATCGACTTCGGTTTCCCTATTGTTAAAGAAGACTTTGATGAAACAGAAGTATTTCGTTTGAACTTTGGAACTCGTTTGTAAGGAGAAGATTAATGGTTGATAGCAGATTTTATAAAAATAATGGTCCTTTTTCTCTAAAACAAATTGCAGAAATTTGTTCTTGTGAATTACTTGATGTAAGCAAGGCCGATGTAATGATTAAAGATATGGCTTCCATTTTCAAAGGAGGCGAAGGTGAGATATCATTTTTCTTTGATAAAAAGAAAAAAGACAAAGCCGCCAACATCAAAACAACTGCTTGTGTAACATCAAAAGATTTTGTTTCTTTAATGCCGGAAGGTGTAGTCGTTTTGGTAAGTGAAAATCCGCACGACAGTTTTGTAAAATTAAACTATGCCATGTATAGCGAAGTTTTGCCCGAGCCGAAAATTTGTGAAAGTGCCAAAATAGCACCTACTGCTAAAATCGGTAAGGATTGTTATATTGGAGAAGGTGTGGTTATTGCTGATAATGTTGTTATCGGAGATAATTGCCGCCTAGAGGCAAACTGTGTTATTGCTGACGGCTGTGAAATAGGAAATAACTGCCGAATTGGTGCCTGCGCTAATATTATGCATGCTTTAATAGGCAACAATGTTTATATATATGGCGGTGCTCGTATCGGTTGGGACGGTTTTGGTTTCAAGACTACCAATGGTGTTCATAAAAGAGTTCCGCAACTTGGTAGAGTAATAATCGGAAATGATGTAGAAATCGGAGCAAATACTTGTGTCGACAGAGGCGCTTTGGATGACACGATTATCGGAGACGGTGTCAGAATAGATAATCTTGTACAAGTTGCTCATAATGATGTATTAGGACGTGGCTGCATATTGGTCGCTCAGGTAGGAGTTGCAGGAAGCTGTACCTTTGGTGACTATGTTGTAGTCGGAGGGCAAGTGGGATTTGCCGACCACTTAAACATTGGCTCAATGGCTCAAATCGGTGCACAATCCGGTGTGATGAGGGACGTGGAACCCGGAGCATCATTGATGGGATCACCGGCAATAGGTTTTAGAGATTTTATGAAACAGACTGCCTGTGTTCAAAAATTGTGGAAAAAATAAAGGTAAATAAAAATGGTAAAAACATATAATGAAGAACAAATAAAAGAAATTTTACCTCATCGTGATCCGTTTTTGTTTGTAGAAAAAATGGAAATTATCGAAGATGGTATAGAAGGTATCGGATATAAAAATATTACTATGGATATGGACTTTTTTAAAGGTCATTTTCCGGGAAACCCGATTATGCCGGGAGTTATTCAAATTGAAGCAATGGCTCAAGTTGCCGGTTGCGTTGCTATTGAAAATATGCCGGACTATAAAAAAAATAAAAAAGGCGTATTTTTTATGTCGATAAACAATGTAAAATTCCGTCATCCTGTTGTGCCGGATACATTGTTAAAAATGCATGTTAAAAAGATAAAAGGCAGAGCAAATGTATTTGTATTTGAAGGTAAAGCCTATATCGGAGATACTTTATGTTGCGAAGCTGAATTAACAGCAATGATTACCAAATAAAAACAAAGCCCTGTTGGTAATAAAACAGGGCTTTAAAAAACATTTATTCCTTCAAACAAAAATTAACCAGTCATCCTTCTGAACGAAGCAAGGTCAGGGGAGCTTCGAATTTATTATAAATAAGCTCTAAACTGTCATCCCTCGATTGCGTTAAGCAATCGTCAAGGGATCTTCGAATTAGTTAAAATATATATAGCGCTTCGCAAAGATAAGATTCCTTGATTGCCTGACACGTAGCGCAGGCAAAGGAATGACTCATATTGTCATCGCTATTTTTTGCAGAGCAAAAAATTCAGGCGATCTTCGAATTTTTAAAATATATCTAAGATGCCTAATCTCGCTCATTTCACTCGCTCAAGGCATGACATTTATTTTTTATCTAAACGGTCATCCCTCGATTGCGTTAAGCAATCGTCAAGGGATCTTCAAATTAGTTAAAATATATATAGCGCTTCGCAAAGATAAGATTCCTTGATTGCCTGACACGTAGCGCAGGCAAAGGAATGACTCATATTGTCATCGCTATTTTTTGCAGAGCAAAAAATTCAAGCGATTTTCGAATTAGATTTTGCTTTTTTTTAACAAATAAAAACGAATGTAACATATTGAAAATAAATAAAAATATCGATTGTAACAATTAGTATTTTTTTGTGTTTTGCCTTAATCACAATAATCTAATAGAGTGCAAAATAGATGTTAAATTTTTTGATTAAAAAGGACTTATATATTTATGGCTAATATTCACCCTAGTGCTGTTGTTGAAGAAGGAGCTCAAATCGCTTCGACAGCTGAAATCGGACCTTTTTGCTGGGTTAGTTCAAAAGCAAAAATTGGCGAAAATGTAAGATTGTTGGCTCGTGTTACCGTATATGGTGATACCACAATCGGAGAAGGAACCGTAGTATTTCCGGGAGCTTGTTTGGGAACCGGCCCTCAAGATCATGGTAACGAGTTTGTTGAAGGCGCTAAAGTGATTATCGGTAAAAATAACGTAATCAGAGAGAACGTAACTATTCATGCAGGCACACCAAAAGAACAAAAAACAACAATTCTTGGTGATGATTGTATGTTGATGGTCAATTCACATATTGCTCATGACTGTGTCGTCGGTAACCATGTAATTATGACCAACAACGCCGTAATTGGTGGCCACGTTCGTTTAGGTGATGGAGTAATTTTGGGAGGAAATAGTGCTGTTCACCAATTCTGCCGTATAGGACGCAAAGCAATGATCGGTGGTGTAACAGGTGTGGATCGTGATGTTATTCCTTTCGGAATTGTTACCGGCGATCGTGGTAAATTACGTGGTTTAAATCGTATCGGGATGATGCGTGGCGGCATGGATGAAGCTACTGTAAAATCTGTTACTAAAGCTTATATGTATATATTCAAGGGTAAAGAAGATACATTAGAAATTCGTCTTGAAAAAGCTAAAGAAAAATTTAAAAACAATGAATTGGTTATGGAACAAATTAAATTTATTGCAGAAGGACTTGCCGGTCGTCGTAAAATTATGACAGCCGAATAAAAATTATGGATAAAAAATTGGTTTGATTTGAAAATTAAATCAATTTTTACAAAGCTTGATATATGATGCGTTAATAACAAAATGAGATGGTCGCATTAAAAAATAGATATTTTATGCCGCTATTTTTAGTTTTTGTATTACAAGTTATATATCAAGCTTTTTTTATACTTTAGGAAAGAAAAAATGGTCGTTAAAAAAACTAAATTAGGTATTATAGCCGGTGGTGGAAGTATACCGAAGATGTTGATTGATGAATGTTTAAAGCAAAATATAGATTTTGCCGTTATAGCAATAGACGGAAATGCTGAAAAAGATTTGTTGCCAACTGATAATAATATTTCTCATAGGTGGATTCGTATAGGTCAGGCAGGAAGTGGTTTTAAGTTTTTTAAAGATGAGAAAGTAACCGAAGTTGTTATGATAGGAACAATTAGGCGTCCCGGTATTTTTGATATTGTTCCCGACATCAGAACGGCCGCATTTTTTGCTAAAGTAGGAGCAAAAGCTTTGGGTGATGATGGTTTATTGAGAGCCGTTGTTACCGAGATTGAGAATGACGGTATGAAAGTAAAAGGTATTCATGAGGTTATGCCGTCGTTATTGATAAAAGAAGGGGTTTTAACCAAGAAAAAACCTTCAAAAGAACATCTTATAGATATAAAAAGAGGGGTTGAGGCTGCATTTGAGTTAGGGCGTCTTGATATCGGACAGGCTGTTGTTGTTCAACACGGACTTGTTCTGGGTGTTGAGGGTATTGAAGGAACCGATGAGTTGATTCGTCGTTGTAGAGATTATCGTCGCAAAGGTGGTGGTGGAGTTTTGGTAAAACTTCGCAAACCTCAACAGGATATGCGTATTGATTTGCCGACAATCGGTCCGCGCTCTATTGAACGTGCCCATGAAAGCGGGTTAGAGGGAATAGTTGTTCACGCCGGTAACGGACTTATTGTTGATGAAAAAGAAACTATTGCTTTAGCCGACAAATATAAAATGTTTATTGTAGGAGCAACGCCTGATGACTACCTCAAATAAATTAAAAATTTATCTTATTGCCGGAGAACCGAGTGGTGATTTGTTGGGCTCCAGATTAATGCGAGCTCTTCGTAAAAAAACAGATAACAATGTTGAATTTTTCGGTCTTGGCGGAGATACGATGGAAGAAGAGGGTTTAACTCCGTTGTTTGATATTTCTGATTTGTCGGTAATGGGTTTGGTTGAGGTTATTCCCAGTATTCCTCGTGTTTTAAGGCGCATCGGACAGACGATCGAAGATATCAAAAAATGTCAGCCGGATATTGTAATTACCATTGATAGTTGGAGCTTTTGTTCTCGTATTCATAAAATTCTTCGTAAACAAAAACTTGGTATAAAACAGCTTCATTATGTCGCTCCTCAAGTTTGGGCTTGGAAAAAACGTCGCGCTAAAACAATGTATAAATATATTGATGCACTTTTAACTTTGTTACCTAATGAGCCGAAATATTTTACACCTTATAATTTAGAAACGTTTTTTGTCGGACATCCGGTAATTGAAAGTGGAGCTCTAAAAGCAAAAGGTGAAGATTTTCGTAAGAAATATAATCTTTCTGATGATAAACAAATTATCTCAATTTTGCCCGGTTCGCGTCATACTGAAGTAAGTAAATTATTTGATGATTTTATGGCCTCGGCAGAAATATTACATCAACAAAATTCTAATTTTGTTTTTGCTTTGTCTACGGTTAAAACAGTCGCTAATCGTGTTAAAGAAATGGTCAAAAAATATGATTTACCGATTATTGTTTTGGAAACGGAAGCCGACAGATATACAGCCTTTCAGGCATCTTGTGCTGCTATTGCCGCTTCGGGAACCGTTGCTTTAGAATTGGCCATGTGTAAAATACCTCATATAATTTCTTACAAAGTTTCTCCATTTACATACTTTTTGGCTAAACATTTGGTCAAAATAAAATATGTCAATTTAACTAATATAATGTTGAAACGAGGAGTGGTTCCGGAATTATTGCAAGAAAAATGTACACCTAAAAATATTGTAGTTCATATAAATGAATTGCTAAAAGGTAAAGCTTTGTACAATAAGCAAATGCAAGGGTTTGATGAGGTTAAAAAGTATCTTTCAAATGGACAACAAACTCCGAGTGAAAACGCAGCAGATGAAATTTTGAAATTGATAAAATGTTAAAAATGATAATTGAAAATTGGCAAAAAGACGAAGCCAGACGTATTTTATGGCTTCCGGTTTTGTTTGCTTTCGGTATTGCTGTTTATTTTTCTTTAAATTTTGAGCTTTCCAAATGGATAACTTTAGGTTTTATTGAAGGTTTGATTTTATTAGCCATAATTTTTCGTCATCATATAAATATCTTGAAAATATTTGCTTGTTTGGCTGTTATTTTAGCCGGTTTTACTTTGGTACAAGTAAAAAGTATTTGGCTTAATGAAAATAAATCAAATCTACCTGAAGATACTTTTTATTTTAAAGGTAAAATTGAAAAGATTGATACCAATTATCAAGGCCGAAAAAGATTTATTTTGAGTGATGTAAAAGATTTTGACGGCAAATCTTATAAAGGAAAATATCGTATTACTCAACGTTCTAAAAAAGATGATGCCGATATAGGTTCTTGTGTTGAAATGGTCGGTAAAATGATGCCGTTATCCAAAGAAGTTATGGTCGGAGGTTATCAATTTGATCGTAAAGGATTTTTCGAAGGGTTAAATGGCTCCGGTTTTGCCGAAAGTCGTTGGTTTAAGGTTGATTGTGAAAATAAAAGCACTTTTGAGTTTAGTGCTTATATAGGTAATTTGCGCAAAAGAATTGCAGCCAGAATAAAAAGTATATTACCGAAAGAAGAAGCATCAATAGCTTCGGCGATTATTGCCGGAGAAGTCGGTGAGATAGATAATAAACAATATGAAAATTATCGTAATTCCGGTCTTGCACATTTTTTATCAATATCAGGTCTTCATATGAGCATGTTAGCCGGTTTGATGTTCTTTTTTATACGTTTTATTTTGGCTTTTATGCCATTTGTTGCCCTGCGAATAGACACTAAAAAAATTGCTGCAATTTTTGCGATTATAATAAGTTTTATTTATTTGTTTATATCCGGTCAGGCTATACCTGCACAACGAGCTTTTATAATGACATTTGTTGTATTGTTAGGGGTGTTGGTTGACCGTCGTGCAATTTCGATGCAAACGATTTGTTTGGCCGGTTTTATTGTTTTGGCATTGTCGCCACAAGTTTTGGTTTCGGCAAGTTTTCAAATGTCGTTTGCCGCAGTTATGGGGTTGGTTGCATTTTATGAAAAAACTTCACGTACAATTACAAAATTTTTAAATATCGGCGGATTGCATAAGTGGATAAGAATTGTTGTTTTATATATTCTGGGGGTTGTTGTATCCGATTTTATAGCTTCTTTGATGACACTTCCTTTTGCAATTTATCATTTTAATATGGTTGCCGTTTATACTACGTTGGGTAACTTTTTGGCAGGTCCGATTATTGGTCTTATCATTATGCCGATGGTGTTACTGTCTTTATTATTTATGCCCTTCGGCATTGATGCAATTTTCTTAAAAGTTTTGGGTTATGGTATTGATTTGGTTAATCAAATAACAATGTATGTTTCATCTTTGCCAAATTCTGCTCTTCATGTTTCATCAATGCCACATTGGGGATTGGTAATGATAGTTTTAGGTGGATTATGGTTGATGCTTTGGCAAGCTAAATGGCGTATGTTCGGAATAATCGGTATTGTAATAGGGTTTTTAAGTATCGGTGTAGTCAAAACACCGGATATTCTGATTGGTCCGGAAGCTAAAGCCGTTGCATTTAAGAATAATGTCGGTGAACTGGAAATCGCCTCATCTCGTAGTGGAAGGTTTATTAAAAATGTGTGGAAAAATAAATATAAAGTTTCTTCCAATAAGACTAAATTAGAAAATCATGATGAAATAATTATTAGTGAAAACAAGGTTATTTACGATAATAAGATGTATGATTTGAGTAAAGAAATCGGTATGAGTATTTATGTTAATTCAGACGGTTCCAAATATATTAAGACAATTCGTGATGATATAGGCGATAGATTTTGGAATAAGTAGTATAAAAATATATTGTTAAAATGTAGTACAATGCAGTCATTCGAAATTATGAGAAATTTAAATTTAAAATTGTTTACTGTTGCATTTATTAGCGCATTGGTCGAGGTTGCTTTGATTTTTTACTTCGGCTTGAAAGGTGTTACAGTTCTTCCAAAGTGGGGATTAATAACTTTTGGAGTGGTAGGAGTTATTATGACGGTATCAATGATTCTGTTTATTATTCGTAAGATTACCGGCGCAGATAAGTGGGATAATATCTAGCAGTATAGTAGATTTTTTCAAAAACAAACCCCTTTATCAAAAAAAAAATGATAAAGGGGTTAACCATTTTTTTATATCAAATGTTTATGCCAAATTTTCGATACCCAACATCATATTTTCACGATATTCTGCTCCCCATGCAACCATAGAATCAATAACAGGTTTTAAAGCATAGCCGACAGCAGTAAGAGTATATTCCACACGTGGCGGAATTTGAGCATAAACTTCACGAATAATTAGTCCTTTTTCTTCCAGTGCACGCAAATTCGAAGTCAAAACCTTTTGAGTAATATCGCCCAAAGATTTCTTCAATTCGCCAAAACGTTTAGTTCCGTCCATCAAAGTTTGTATTATTTGCATCTTCCAACGATCGCCAATCAGTTTGACGGTCATTTCTGCTAAATACTTCTGCACATCATCTATCATAAAAAAACTCCTAAAAACTCGCAGAAACATTACATTAGTTTCCTTAAGGGAACTATCGCACTTTTAAGTGCTTACTTTACTTTTCTAACAGAATGGGTCTATAAAATCAATATAAAAATAAAACTTAATATACAAAAAATACAATTTATATTGATGCAAAGGACTAATCATGAAAAAATATACGCTTACTGCGATTGCTTTGGCTGTTGCATGTGCTTCTCAAGCTCATGCCGCCGGCTATCAACTTAATGAATATTCCATAACCGGTTTAGGCCGCTCATTTGCCGGTGCCGGTGTTGTCGGTGATGATTATTCGGCTCTTGCCTACAATCCTGCCGGTATGACTTTGATGAAACGTTCCGGTTTTCAAGGTGGTTTAACCGTTGCTGAAATGATGTCGGATGTAAAAAGCAATGTAACAGGCGATTCTACAGATATGCACTACGGTGTGCCGCTACCTTCCGGTTTTGCTCATTGGAATGTTAATGATAAATTATTTTTAGGTGCCGGTATTTATGTTCCTTACGGCTTGTCAACCAAGCACGATCAAGAAGGTTTTGTTGCTGAATCGGCTCGTAAATCAGAGTTGGAAGTTATCGATTCATCAGTTGCCGCAGCCTATAAAGTAACCGATAAATTATCTTTTGGTGCAACATTAACTCTTCGCTATATTCATGGTAATATGACACAAAGTATCGACTTAGGACCTCTTGGCAAGGGTGATGCAAACTTTGACTTGGACGGTTGGACAGGTACAGGTATGCTTGGTGCTATGTATGAATTTACTCCCGACACACGCGTTGGTATCAGCTACAAATTCCGTAGTATGCAAAAAGTTAAAGGTGACTTTACTTTAAATGTTCCGGCTATGCTTGGTGGTGGAGTATATCCTGATGGTCAAGCATCTCCCGATTTGCCGGCAGGTGTTTTGGTTTCCGGTTATCATAAACTAAATGATAAGTTCGGTTTGTCATCTTCTGTTCGCTGGACCGAGTGGAGCAAGTCATTTCCGGAATTTGAGATGTCATCATCTTATAAAACAATTACTCAACCATACAAATGGCGTGATACATGGACAGTTTCTGCCGGTGCCGATTATTACTATAATGATAACTGGACATTCCGTGTAGGTACTGCTTATGACCAATCTCCGGCCAAAAGCCAATACAATCGTTCAAACCGTATTCCTGATACCAATCGTATTTGGTTGTCTGCCGGCTTGAGCTATACATCTGAAAATTGGCAAATTGATGCCGGATATGCTCACTTGTTTATGCAAAAAGGCAATGTGGCAATGCCGGAAAATATACCTTCTGAATATACAAGTTCGGCCAATATGTATGGTATAAATTTCCAATACAAATTCTAAAGGACAGTCTTAAAAAAGTCCGCTATTATTGTTAAACACACACAATAAAAAAGCTTCACGTTTTGTGGGGCTTTTTTTGTTGCATTTACTTTGTTCGGGGGCTATTATCAAAAATTGTTGATTTTTGCCGATTCTGACTTGGCTGAAAGATAAAAAAGATATAGTTTAATCTTGGGGTATAGATTAAAAAAAAAGAGGTAAGTATGGTCAAAAAAAATAAAGAACCTGTCGTTTTGCAGGTGTTGCCGGAAATGAATCATGGCGGCGTCGAATTAGGAACTGTAGAGATTGCTTCCGGATTAAAAGCAGCCGGAATAAAGAATTTTGTAGCATCTTCCGGCGGACGCATGGTTTATGATTTAAACAAACTGAAGGTAAAACATTTTGAATTGCCTCTTAAAACCAAAAATCCGATAAAGCTTTACTTAAATTCATTAAAATTAGAAAAAATCATTAAAGAAAACGGTGTTAACATTGTTCATGCCCGTTCACGCGCACCGGCTTGGAGTGCGTATTGGGCAGCTAAAAGAGCAAATGTTCAGTTTTTGACAACATTTCATGGAACTTACGGACTTGGTCCTTTCGGAATCAAAAAATTGTACAATAAGGTAATGACTAAAGGAAAATTGGTTATTGCTATTTCTTCACACATAAAGAATCATATGAAGAAATATTATAATGTTGATGAAAATAAAATGAGATTGATTCATCGCTGTGTTAATATTGATAATTTTTCTCCGGAAAAAGTTTCGCAAGAACGTATTATCAGAGCTGTTCAAGAAAATCATCTTCCTGAAGATAAGCCGATTATTTCTCTTATCGGAAGAGTTACTCGCTGGAAAGGACAACATCTTCTTATTGAGGCTTTGTCAAAGTTGAAGAGTAAAGATTTTTATTGCCTTATCGTCGGCTCTGATCAAGGCAGAGTTCATTATACCAATGAATTAAAAGAAATGGTAAAAAAATACAATTTAGATGCTAAA
>JAZQZB010000053.1:0-5032 GCA_045633825.1 Alphaproteobacteria bacterium
GCAAGAACGTTTGGAATATAGTGATGAAAAAGTTATTACCAATATTGAACATTTAGGAAATACTTCTGCTTCTTCCATACTTATTGCCATGGGCGAAGCTATTAAAACAGGTAAATTAAAAACTCCATCAAAAGCCATTATCTGCGGTTTTGGCGCCGGTATGTGCTGGGGTGGCGGAATTATTCACCTTCGTGAAGGTATTTTAAAAAATATTAATATTTTTGAATAAAAAACAAAAAAGGAAATCAAAATGAAAAGAGTTGTTGTTACAGGACTTGGCGCTTTAACCCCGTTCGGAATGGGGGTTGATTTGGCTTGGAATTCTATTATTGAAGGTAAATCAGCTTTAACAAACATCACAAAATTTGATACCGAAAATTTTGCGGTTAAAGTTGCCGGTGAGGTTGTAAAAGGAACCGAAAAAGGTCAATTTAATGCTGACGAAGTTATGGATCCGAAAGAACAAAAAAGAGTTGATGACTTTATTTTATTCGGTATTGCCGCTGCCGAAGAAGCAATTAAAGATGCAAAATGGATGCCTGAAGATGATGAAGGAAAATCTCGTACAGGTGTTATTATCGGATCGGGAATCGGCGGTTTGCAAACCATTGATAATAATGCTTCAGTGCTTAATGCTTCCGGCCCTCGCAGAATTAGTCCGTTCTTTATTCCCGCTTGTATTATTAATATGATTTCCGGACATGTATCCATGCGTCACGGATTTACAGGTCCTAATATTGCAACGGTTACGGCTTGTGCAACAGGCGGTCACGCCATTGCTCAAGCATATCAATCTATCATTTTGGATGATGCTGATGTTATGGTTGTCGGCGGTGCCGAATCTGTAGTTTGTCCATTAGCAATCGGCGGATTTATGCAAGCAAAAGCTTTATCTCACAGTTATAATGATACTCCGACAAAAGCTTCTCGTCCTTGGGATAAAGGACATGATGGTTTTGTTATGGGCGAAGGCGCCGGTGTAATTGTTTTGGAAGAATATGAACATGCCAAAGCCAGAGGTGCTAAAATTTATGCCGAAGTTATCGGTTACGGTTGTTCCGGTGATGCTTATCATATTACATCTCCGGCTCCTGACGGAAGCGGTGCTAAAAAAGCAATGCGCGAAGCTTTGCGTAAGGCCGGTATCAAACCGCAAGATGTAAGCTATATTAATGCTCACGGAACATCAACAATGGCCGGTGATGCCATGGAGGCAAAAGCTGTTTCCGAATTATTTGCAAATTGTCCTGATTTGAAAATGTCTTCTACAAAATCAGCTATCGGTCACTTGCTCGGTGCAGCCGGTGCAGTTGAAGCAATTTTCTGCATTAAGGCTATTGAAAATGATATCTTGCCGCCTACTCTCAATTTGGAAGATCCGATTGATGAAGTAGCCGGTCTTGATTTGGTTCCCAATAAAGCTAAAAAATGTACGGTAAATGTTGCTATGTCAAATTCATTCGGTTTTGGCGGAACAAACGTATCATTATTATTTAAGAAAATTTAAGGATAATTCAAAATGGAACTTAATACTTTAGCTTTGATTTTTCCCGGTCAAGGTTCGCAAAAAATCGGAATGGGAAAAGATTTGTATGACAATTATGCCATTGCAAAAGAGGTATTTTTGCGTGTTGATGATGCTTTAAATTTTAAGTTAAGTGACCTAATGTTTAATGGTAATCAAGAAGACTTAAATAACACATCTAATACTCAACCGGCAATTATGACTGCTTCAATAGCTTATTTCGAAGTGTTAAAAAAATTAGGACTGATAAATATTGATGATATTAAGTTTATGGCCGGTCATTCTTTAGGTGAATATTCTGCACTTTGTGCCGCAGGTGTGTTAACTTTGGAAGACACCGCCAAACTGCTTAAATCCAGAGGTTTGTTTATGATGCAAGCTTGTATTGAAAATAAAGGTTCTATGGCTGCTTTTATCGGTGCCGATTATAATAAAGCAAATATTATTGCCGAGGAATGCGGATGCTTTATAGGTAACTCAAATTCACCGGCTCAAATAGTATTATCAGGTAATATGGAAAGTATTGAAAAGGCTTGTGAGGTTGCTAAAGGACAAGGAGTTAAAAGAACTGTAATATTGCCTGTTTCAGGGGCTTTTCACTCTCCTTTAATGCAAATGGCCGCCGATAAAATGCTTGAAATAATCAATAATACAAAATTTATGTTGCCAAATGTTGAAGTAATCAGCAATTTAACCGCTAAACCTTATGAAAATGTTGATGAAATCAAAGACTTATTGGTAAAACAAATTACCAATACAGTTAAATGGCAAGAAAGTCTTTGTTATATGCATGAAAACGGAGCTCATAAATTTATTGAAGTCGGATTCGGAAATGTTTTATCCGGACTGGTTAAAAAAACTTTACCCGATATACCTGTGGAATCTTCAGAAGATTTACTTAAAACTCTTGAATAATTATCTTTGATAATGTTATTGTTACAATATAACTTTTAGAAAGATTTTTATATGGATGAACATTATCTAACGAAATCACAATTTGATGCAGAAGTATTTAAATGCTTAAATTGTAAATCTAAACCATGCATGAAAGCTTGTCCGGTAAATTGTTGTCCGCAAGAGTTTATTCAATATATTAAAAACAATAAATTTGAAGAAGCTGTAAATTCAATCTGTAAAAATAACCCTATGGGGCATACTTGCGGGTTGATTTGTCCGAATAATTTTTGTATGAAAGCCTGTTTAAGAGGAAAAATTGATCATCCGATTAATATTCCTTTATTACAGGCTACATTACTGTCAAAATACCGAAAAATTAAACCTAATAATGCAAAAATAATTTCAAATAATAAAAAAATAGCCATTATCGGAGCCGGCCCTGCAGGTATGGCTTCGGCATGGTTTCTTATCCAACAAGGATATCAAATAAAAATATTTGAAAAATCAGATAAAGTCGGCGGAGCTCTTAATTTGATTCCTGATTATCGTTTACCTCATGAAGTTATTGAAGATGATTGGAATTATATTAAAAGTATGGGCGATGGCGAAATAGAATTTAATTGCCAAATTGATAATCCTTTAACCTTATTAGAAAACGGTTTTAGCGGAATTATTATGGCTATCGGTGAACAAAATAGTGTTAATTTGGGTATTGACGGAGAAGAATATATTATAAGCTATCATGATTATTTAAAAAATCCGCAAAAATACGCAAATAAATCTAAAGTCGCCATTATCGGCGGGGGAAATGTTGCTTGTGATTGCGCCTTAACGGCAAAAAAAGCCGGAGCAGCAGAAGTTTCGATGTTTATAAGACGCAAAATTTTTGATATGAAAGTAACTCAAATTGAAATAAATGAATTATTAAATAATCAAATAGATTTAGTTACAACGACAAGGATAACTAAAATAGAAAAAAAGAACGATAAATCAGATGTTTACACATGCACAACTCAATTAACCGACCACGGATATAAAGATATTGAAAATTCAGTGATTAAAAGAGATAATTTTGATTTAATTATAAAAGCAATCGGCAGTAAGACCGATAAACATATCGAACACGAAAAAATTATTTATGCAGGTGATTGTAAAAATGGAGGTTCAACTATTGTTGAGGCTGTTGCTTCCGGAATTGATTCTGCAAAATTACTACATAAAAAACTTACGGGAGAACTATAAAAATGAAAAATATATTATCAGTATTGTTAATTAGCGCTTTATTAAGTGCTTGTGCAACAGATCCGTATACAGGAGAGAAAAAAATTTCAAAAACCGCATGGGGAACCGGCATAGGAACAGCAGTCGGAGCCGGCATCGGAGCTCTGGTCGGCGGTGAAAAAGGCGCTTTAGTCGGTGCAGGTATCGGTGCTTTAGGCGGTGCCGGAACCGGTGGTTATATGGATTATCAAGCATCTTTGTTACGCAAAGAATTGGTCGGAACCGGTGTTCAGGTTAAAGAAGCAAACGGACAAATTTTCTTGATTATGCCGGGAAATATTACTTTTGATACTAATGAAGCATTTATTAAAAAATCTTTCCAACCGGTTGTGGTATCAATCGCAAAAGTGTTAAAGGAATATAACAAAACATTTATTCAGGTAAACGGTTATACCGATTCAACCGGTAATGATACAATTAATAATCCGTTATCGATTAAAAGAGCTAATGCCGTTGCAGATTTCTTAAAAGTTCAAGGAATCGCCTCAAATCGAATTGTTGCTAACGGTTTTGGTTCAAGAAATCCTATTGCTTCAAACAGTACCGCAACAGGAAGACAACAAAATCGCCGTGTAGAAATAGTTCTTATTTCAATGCAATAATTAATATATTTATCTTATAAAAGTCCCTACTCTCTTTGATATAGGGACTTTTATTTATTAATATGTTTTTATTTTAATTTTATATCAAATTATCCGGAATTTTTAAGCCGTTCTCTCGCAATATATATATAATATCTGCTAAATACATGCGCTCATTATAATGCATTTCTCCATCGGCACGACATATTTTGACAATTTCTTTCAACAATTTTTCGGCTTGTTTGGGAGACTTTGATTTTAAAGATTTTAGAGCTTCATAAAAATCTTCTGCTTCCGGTTGAATTTTTGAAATATACGAAGTAATATATTGTTGAGAAAAATTTTGTGCAGCCGTAACTTCTTTTAGAATGTAGTCATAAATAATTTTATCTTTAATACGTATATCTTTTCCCCAAGTATCCGCCATAAAAATCAACATAACCAGATCATTACGAATACGATCCAAAACCATACTTTCTGACTTTGTAGTTCTTAAATAATCATTTTCTTCCGTTTCATCATGCGGAATCTTATAAGCATAAATAAAATCTTCGATACTTTTATATGCAATATTACTATTTAAATCGACTATTTCTTTAATAAAAACAGCATCAAAAACAAAAGATTTTTTCAAGCGATGAACATACATATCAAAAAAAACACCGTCATCTTTTTCCCATATATTACGAATTGCAACGTTTTCCGCATATATTCTATCTCCTTTTAGAAGATATATCTGCATATTATA
>JAZQZB010000054.1:0-5601 GCA_045633825.1 Alphaproteobacteria bacterium
TGATTTGGGCGAAGGTTTAAGTTATAAACAAATTTCCGAATCTTTAAATAAAATTGAACAACAGACCAAATCCAAGGATATAAATGCGGATGATTTGGCAGATATTATTCCGTATTTAAATGAAATTGAGTTAAAAATAAATGCGGTTCGTTCACCGATTATTGAAGAAATAAAGCTCATCGAAAAAAGAATAGAAGCTTTAGGCGAAATAAACGAAAACATATCCGAAGCAAAAGTTATTACTCAAAAACGTCAAGAATATAATCTGGAGTTATCTCAAGAAAAAACCAGATTGTCCGAAGCAGATATTTTGTCTGCTAAAATATCTGAACTTAATCAACGTATTTTTGATATCAGAAATGAGATGTTGTGGGGCAATATGCTTACAACAGAAATGA
Source organism: Alphaproteobacteria bacterium (assembly GCA_045633825.1). Lineage (GTDB taxonomy): Bacteria > Pseudomonadota > Alphaproteobacteria > RF32 > CAG-239 > CAZU01. Next base: position 399 of record JAZQZB010000054.1, read on the forward strand.
CGCTTATTAATCCCAAAAGTTTATTAAAAGCTAATCATGAACTTTTGTCATTCGGATTTGATATTATAAAATCACCGTATCTTTGGTATAAAAATCTTAACAAAGCTCAAGCTAAAAAAGTTCAAAATAATATAGTTATTATTTTTTTGATAATATCATTTATTTCTGTTTTAGGTTATTTTTTACGACGCCTTGTTATCACTCATTGGGGTTATAGAAGTGATATAGAATCACCCAAACTCGGTCGTAAAATAATAGCATCCGGTGCTGTATGGTGTGCTTATGGTATTATCCCGACGGCCATAGTTGTTTTTTGTTTGTATTGGTTATCACAGGCAACTTTAATACAAGATAGTTTTTTTGGTATAATTTTACATTCAGCCTTATACTATTTGCTTTATATTATTATCGGACGTGCGACATGCCGAGTTGTTTTTACTCCGTATAATGAGAAATGGCGCTTGATTAATATGTCAACAGACAAAGCCAAACGTTTAACAAAAGCTATATATTTTACCATTTGGATGGTCGGTATATTTGCCTACATGCAAAATATTGCCAGTATCAGTAAATATCCTTTAGAGTTGTTATCATATATTTTGGCTGTTTCAGCATCAATTAAGGCTCTTTGTGTTGCGTGGATTTCGCATATTTATTTTGCAGAAGCACAAAGTGACAATATTTCAGAAGAAAGTGATGATGAAAGCATTAATGAAAAAGAAAAAAATACATATAAAATAGGTTTGTTGGTAAGCGCTTTCACCATATCTGTTATTATATTGTCTTTATTCGGTTATGCTCGTCTTGCATCATTTATTGTTAATCGTTCTTTGTTAACGGCAATCATAATAGCAGTATTCAGTATTTTACGTAATTTTGTATATGATGCGCTTCAACATATTTTACTTATGGGACTTTGGGTAAAGACATTTCGTATGCGTAGAGTCTTTTTGCGTAAATTTGATTTTTGGTTCGGAATTATTGCCGAACCGTTAATGTTATTGTTTTTACTTGGAGCAATATTAGTTTTATGGGGTGTTCCGTTTGATATATTAAAGAATAATGTTTATAAAGCTGTATCAGGTTTTACTATCGGTGGAATCAAAATTTCTTTATTATCTATAATGTGGAGCATAATGGTTTTTGCTTTATGTTTGTGGATAATAAAAATAGTGCGTCATCGCATAGAATTTAAGATGTTGGAAAAAACCAATCTTGATACCGGAACCAAACATTCTTTAGCTTCAGGATTTGCGTATATTTGTTATGTCTTGGCAGGACTTCTGGCCATAGCGGTTATGGGAGGAGATCTAACTAATATTGCATTAATTGCCGGTGCATTATCGGTTGGTATCGGACTTGGTCTGCAAGACATTGTAAATAACTTTGTTTCAGGAATAATTATGTTGTTTGAGCGCCCGATAAAGGTTGGTGATTGGGTGGTAATCGGTAACGAAGAAGGTGAGGTTAAACAAATCAATATTCGTTCTACCGAAGTTCAGACATTTAATCGTTCCAGTGTTATTATTCCGAACTCACAGGTGCTTTCAAATTCGGTAATAAATCGTACCCATGAAAATAATTGGGCTCGTTATGCCGTAAAGGTCGGAGTAGCTTATGGTAGTGACGTTGAAAAAGTTAAGGAGCTTTTACTTGAATGTGCATCATCACATCCGAAAGTATCTAAAAAACCGGCACCTTATGTTTTATTTCAAGACTTTGGTGAGAATAGTCTCGATTTTGAAGTACGATTTTATGTTTCTGATATAAATGTCGGTTGGACAACTCCCAGTGATGTGCGTTTTATTATAAATAAACGTTTTAAAGAAGAGGGAATTGAAATTCCGTTCAAACAAATGGTAATCCACCAAGGTTCACAAATTGCCGATAGAACAGAAAATCAATTCTATGCTAAAAAGAAAGGTGCAAAGAAAAATGCTGATTAAGAACTTAAAAAATAAAAATATAACCATTTGGGGAATGGGAACCGAAGGACAAGCCGTAAAAAGCTATCTCATCAAGCATAATCTTGCGCAAAATTTGTATGAATATAATGATAGTGACGGACAAGAAAAATTAGAAGAATTGGCTAAAATTTCAGATGTGGTAATTCGTTCCCCCGGTGTCAGTATTTATAAACCGGAATTTGAAATATTAAAAAAATATAATATTGAAGTTACCTCAAGCTCTAATATATTTTTAAGCGAAATGAAAAAGCGCAATACCAAAGTTATCGGTATATCCGGCTCAAAGGGCAAAACTTTGAGCGTATCCATGATGTATCACATGATGAAAAATTTAGGCTTAAAAGTTACTTTGGGTGGTAATATCGGTAAGGCTTTGATCGAGCTGGTAGATGAAGAAAACGACTATGTTATCGGTGAATTTTCGAGCTATCAGGCTTCGGATTTAAAAAATTCACCGAATATTGTAATGTTTACCAATTTGTTTTCGGTTCATACTGACTGGCACAAGGGACATGAAGGTTATTGTAAAGATAAAGTGCATCTTGCACACAAGTCCGATATCGCTGTGGTAAATGTTAATAATGAAGAATTGATGCGATATACATCCGATTTGCCTAATGTTACTTATTATGGTAAAAAAGACGGTTTTTACGCAATCGACAAAGAGTTGTTTTACTGTGGCGAAGCAGTTTGCAATATTGATGATTTGCAAATTAACGGCAATCACAATATGGAAAACTTGGCCGGTGTTATGACAGTTATAAAAGCACTGGGTCTGGATTGGCGTAAGGCATTGAGTTTTTTGCCTTCGTTTGAGCAAGTTGCACACCGCCTGCAAGATGTTGGAACGGTAGACGGTGTTCGTTTTATAAATGACAGTATTTCAACCGCACCTGAAGCTGCAATCAGTGCCATGAAAAGTTTTGATGACGATATGGTTATAATTTCCGGCGGTACCGTAAATCAACAAGATTATACCGAATATGCCAAGTTTATTGAAGCAAATCCTAAGGTAAAAATAGCCATAACATTGTTTCAATGCGGTCCGCAAATTGCCGATAGTATTAGGAAACATGTCAAAAGAGATGATTTTATTTTAATCGAGGTCGAAAATCTTTCGGAGGCTGTTATAAGGGCTTTTGAAGGAATAAAGTTGGTAAAAGGAAGCCTTATATTGTTTTCTCCGACCGCTCCGAGTTTCGGTTATTACAAAAATTTTATGGAACGAGGACAAGATTTTATAAATTGTGTAAAAAGCCTTGCCAAATAAGAAAAAATATAATAAGACTAGTTTTCGTCAGTGTGCCGATTTAGCTCAGTTGGTAGAGCAACGCATTCGTAATGCGTGGGTCGTGTGTTCGAGTCACATAATCGGCACCATTTCTTAATCAAGAGGTATTTTTCATGAAAAAATCATCAACTAAAAAAGTAAAGCAAGAGCCCAAAATAGATGTTTCGTTTGTTATGAGTGTTTATAACAAAGAATATTATCTTCCTTCGGTGTTAAAAGCTTTGCTCAATCAATCGGGAGTTAAGAATCCCGAATATATTTTTGTTGATGATATGTCAAAAGACTCGTCGGTTGAGATAATCAAAAAGATGACCAAAGGAATTAAAAACGTTACTATTATTGCCAAAGACAAAAACGAAGGTATCAGCACAACTTGTAATCAAGGTATTGCTTTAGCAAAAGGTGAGTGGGTCAGAATGCTTGATTCAGACGATATTTTTCCGCTCGATTCAACCGAAATTATGCTTGATATAGCAAAGAAAAATAAGGCCGATATGGTTTATGGTTGTTTTACCAAAACAGGCAAAGAGCCTGAAGAATTGACAAATGAAAAGACTAATTTACCTATTGATTACAAAGTTCATGACAATGCTTTGCAAGCAGTTTTGAATGGCGGCTTTACTCGTATGGGACAACTAATAAAACGCAAAGTTTTGCATCTTGCAAAAGGTGCCGATCCCTATGTGTTTATTCAAGATGAGAGTATTCCTCTTCGTTGTGCCAAAGTTGCCAAGGGAAAGGCTGTTAAAATGCAAAATTTTGTAGTTTTGGTTCCCAAAGAAACTAACAATTTAAGTAAAAATACCGTTCAATTAGATCATGACCGTTTTTTTGCAAACTATAATATGTTGGTTGAAAATTACAAAACAATGGATAAAAAAATATCGGCTTTAATTAATCTGAAAGCTGTTTCTGCAAACTGGAAATATGTAAAGAAAAATATTAAGTTGCCGTATTTAACATTTGATTTTGCAACATATATTTATACAAAAATATTTTTACCTAAACCCGATTTTAAAAAGTTGAAATTGTATGCCAAACGTTTTTCTACTCTATCCGGAGTATTGCGTTCCAAAGAGATGAAAGAAGCTTGTCAAAAAGGTATTTATGATTAATCTTCAATAGTATATGCTTCGGCATATTTTACATTATGACGCATTCCGCGATAATGGTTTAATCCTAAAATTCTTCCGGCATAATCAATGTTACTTTGAGAAGCATATATTTTTACAGCTTTGCTTTTTATTTCTGAAACATCGGAAATGTCAATAAAATGCGTCGGTTCATTCATTGCGCCCCAAACTTCATAATAAACTGCTTTAGCTTTTAAGCTTTTTTCTTTTTTTAATTTTTTGAAAAATGCTTGCGGTACGACATGGTCTTTGTGTGCATCAAAAGGGTGGGGCATAACTACAAAATTATATTTATCGAAATCAAGCTTGGCAAATAAATCATAAGCTTCAATAAGGCGTGTATCTTGAGCTCTCATAAATGAAAAATTATTTACATTAAGGAAATTCATTGCTTCAGAAAATTCATTTTCTCTGTTTTTTTGAGTTTCTTCAGTACCATGGAAAGCTCCGTCAGTTAATAATATAACATCACATTGTTTTCCGTATTTGGCTAACAAACCGCCGCAACCGATTGTTTCATCGTCTGCATGAGGAGCTAAAATACAAATTTTATCTTCCGGATTAATTTCCCATTTTTTTACTTTAACAGGATCTTTGATATCAAAACCGTTTAGCTTTTTAATAAAAAAACGTTTTAATTTTTTCATTTTATTTTGCCTTATTTTGAGAAAGTACCATAAAAGATCTTTTAGATGTTTTTATTTTAAATATAATTTTTTCATTATTCGGAATTTCAAGTTTAGCTTCAGAAGTATTTTTCTTATACTTACGCAAAATATATTCGTTGCCAAATAATTTAAATTTCATTTTTT
>JAZQZB010000055.1:0-55610 GCA_045633825.1 Alphaproteobacteria bacterium
GCTGCATAATCATTATCTTCAGGATGTTTAGCTTTATACTCTTCTACCCATCTCCGATACTCTTCCGAAGAATTAAAATCAGGATTTAAATTTATACCGGGATTTGCGGCCGTAAATTCTTGCTTAAATTTAGTTTCCAAATATCTTTTTAGTTCTTCCTCTCTTTTTATAGCTTCTTTTTCAGCAAAAAATTCATTTTTAGACTTAAAATTATCTGCATTAAACCCTTCATTAAGCAAATTGACCGTCATCTTATTACGTATGCCATCACTTTCAAAAGTCATGACACGTCCTTTTTTATCTGTTCGAACTAATTTTGATTCAACAATACCATCTTCTCGTAATTTTGTTTTTGATATAATAATCTCTCCGGAAGCTGTTGTATATTTAGTAATTATTTCTCCGGTTTCTTTATTAACTGTTGTTTCTGCCGGTTTAGCCAATTTTTCTTTATTAGGATCAAATGCCGCTTTTGAAAAACGAGATTCGGTTATTTGTCTCAATGCATTATTTCTTAAAGCATCTCTAACCTCTCCGGATGTTCCCTCAAGAAGTTTTTCCATTGCTTCAGGCGAAAATTTACCATCTTTACTCATTATTTTTGATGCAGATTCAGATAATATCTTCATTTTTTCGGCAACCTTAACATTTTCAACAACCCATTGACCGTTTTCCATTTTATATTTAGTAGTTGTTGTTATTTTGACTATCGCATTTTTAGTCCTTATTTCTTTAGTTTGGACCTCTACTTTTGTTTTTCCGTCTTTACTTATTTTTGATGACTTCAAATTCGTTTTAGTAATATTACCATCTTTATCTATAGTATACTTTTTACCTTTTTTATTAGTATAACTTCTATTTCCATTTCCATCATCACTTCCTTTTTTATCAAACCTTTTGGCCATTCTTTCTGTTTTACGTCGTGATGCAATATGATTTATACCTCGAGCAACCCTCCCCATACCTTTACTTATTTGATTTCTTATAGGAGCCGTAATTTTATTAGCTGCGCCCTTTGCTGCAGATCCCATCATACCGCCGATTTGAGAACCGATACTTGTAGAACTGATTGAAGAAGCAAACTTTTCGGCAAATGATTTACCTGTATTCATAACGCTCCAAGACAAAACGAACACAAAGAACAAATTAATTAAAAATCCCGATCCCCATGTCACACTATCTTTAAAGTTTGTAAAAGCCACATCTCCGGCAGAACTTCCCATAACAAACATTTCATCAAAATCGGATACTGTTCCAATACTGCTTTCTACCGAAGTTTGAATTGCTCCTAACAGCATCAATACTATTACCGACAAAAATAAAAATGAAAATGTCGAGTTCAAAAATGTATCAAAAACTTTTCTGCAATATTTTTTTCTGGTATATTCAAACGCATATGCCCCCACCGCAAATGGCATAAGCGCTGTTGCCACACCAAGTTGAAATACTGCATCTATTAACAAAAACGGAATAATAACCATCATTGCCATCGACAATATCCAAACAACGGCGCCGAAAATAAAGTAACTTAATTTCGGGAAAATAATCAAAAAGGCTTCTTTCCAACTTTGACACCATAATGAAGATCCCAAAGCGGCTATTTTTCGAATACGATTTTCCATCATGGTCATGGTTTTAACGATGCTTGCCCCCATTGAAGCCGGTAAACCGTTTTTAAATTCTTTTATTTCCGACAAGGACTTATCTTTTAAAGCCTTTCTATCATCAGCATGCGTTCCGGAAAGGCTTTTGTCTTCAAACATTATCTGTGCCATATTTTGTCCGGTATTATATACGGGCTGAATAAAAATATTATAAAAATTGCCTACTCCGGTTTTTAAGATTATTAAAACGATCATAAACGAAAAACTTCGATTAATAAGTGCTTGCACAAAATCTTTTAAATCTCTATTTTTCATAGAAGCAACAAATTTTATAACCTCTATTGCAAGCCATATTGCAAAACCTACGACAACAACCGTCATTATACTGCCGGAAAATTTTTCGGCAGATATAGAGCCTATTTTACTAACAGTATTAAAAACAACCACAAACACAGGGCACAAGGTGCAACTATCAACTTCATTGTATTGTCGACCAGGGTAACATCTTTTGGCGCCACTACCATAGCCTTCTCCTCTAGCCAACTTGGCTCCATGGGACGTTAACTCTTCGCCTAATTTTTCGGCACCCACAGCTTTTGCTACAGTTCCACTGACAATAGCAAACTCAGATACAGGCGCATCCATGGCAAATGATGGTGATATAGGATATGTAGAGCAAAACATTAACATGATTGCCAATTTAAAAATATTTTTTATATAAAACATTTTAGTCATAGTGCACCTGCTACTTTTTGCCTCTAACCTTGTTAACCAAATTTTTAGCTGTTCTGGCCGGATGAAGAATCGCATTACCGGCTTTACTGACGCCTTTACCGGCTAAAGAACCGGCGCCTTTACCGGCTAAATTCACAAGACCTTTAGCTCTTTTTCCTATTTGATGAGATAAAACATCTTTTGCCAAATTAAATCCTGTAACGGTTTTAGCAATATTAACCGCTTTTCCTGTTGCTTTTGTTGCCGTCTCATGCATCGGATTACTATTACCGAATACACCATCCTTGAAGAACTTACCGACTATCTCATCTACGGTCTTACTTACTAATTTATAAAAGTAAAACATTGCAAATACCAACATGATAAATGTTGATGAGAAAATAGCTATCGTATCTTTAATATAATCATTTAAAGCATCTATCTCCGTATCACTGGCTCCTTTTGATATTTGCTCAATTTTTTCATATAGAACCGATACATCTCCAAGTGTTTCGGAAATTAATGCCACACCATAAGAAGTAACCAATGCCATAAATGCAAACGATGCAGAAGCTTTCATCAACACACCTAAAACAGTTACTATTTTATCTTTTGTTTTTTCAAAAGGCCACAAAGCTACCGCTATCGGCAAAGCCAAAACGCTGAAACCTACCTTAAATGATATGTCCAAGAAATAATATCCGACTGCAATTATAAGCATTATGCCGGCAACAAATATTATAAAACCTTCAATTATTTTTATAATATTAGGTATGACTAATTTTCCAAGTTTGGCCGCGCCACCGTTTTCCAGTTGAGAATAGCACATAATCATTTTACCCAACACCAGATTTTCACCCAAAGTATCTGTAATTATGCGCATTGCATTCAACAAAGAAAGCATTACGGATTTAGGCATAATATTTGTAGGTCCTGTATAATCGACCTCCGGTATCGTCGGAGCTTCATAAAAGTGCTTGCCAAGACCATAAAAAGGAACATCTTCACCGGTATACGCACTGGTCACCACTTCCGAAGCCACTCCCGGCGTTGTTATACCGCCGTTAGGCAATCTGCTGCCTTTTTTATAGCTGGTTGCCGGAGCTTCAGAGTTAAAACCTTTGCAACTCTTTTTACGCTTCTTTTCAGCATCTGTCGCTTTGGATATAGGATTCCATGATTTATGATAACTACATGCCGGATTTCCGTTTTGTCCGCATGTACAAGAACTTTTATTAACAGCGCCCGTCGGACTTCCGTTTTTTCGGCCTCTTACAACAATTTTACCGTCAGATAATGAAATAGGTTCGATAATATCATTGTTATAAGTTTTACCGTCAATAGTTCCTGACAATACAAGCTCTAAATGAAGGTGAGGACCGGAACTTTGCCCCGTACTTCCGACACCTCCGATAATTTCTCCTCGAGCTACCTTATATCCTTTTGTGGCATGATATTGTTTATACTTATTCCAATCGGCATCATTCATATGAGCATACAAATGTGTCCATGTAGACCCCTTATGCTTTGTTGTAATTACTGCCATATTACCCCAACCGGAGTTAGAGCTGTATACAATGCTTCCTTCAGCAATCGCCCATATCGGAGAACCTGCTGAAGCTCCTATATCAAGGCCCATATGAGAAAAACTACCACAGTTTGTTTGTTGATTAGTCGGAGGAGGAATACGGCATCCGGGGAAAGATGTAATACTACCGTTTGTTCCGGGCATCTGAAATGCAGGAATTTGTGAGCCGTTTGCCCGATCTTTTTCTATTCTTGCATCCAGTTCATCCAAAGTTTCTTTATCAACATCTTCTGTTTCTTTGGCTTCTTGCTTTTCAACTTCTTTTTGTTGTTCCATTTCAGATTTCTTTACAGACTCCGTAATATCCATATCAGAAAGATCATCCCAAGGAATTGCTGTTTCTTTTATTTCTTCGCCCCACATATTTTGTCCGATTATTGCGCCTACAGACATTATAGGACGTATAAAATATTGACTGATTACGTTTGTGCTATAAATAATACACCAATATGCAAGCATTACCTTAAAACACATTTTAAATAAACTGTTCAGGATATTGGCGTTTTGAACCTCATTAAACGATGAAACATTGGTTAAGCCCCATTTTAATAACCATAGAACAGTTCCTAAAACCAACAAAATTACACCTGCTTTTTGAGTTACCGGAAGAGCATGCTTGGCCACATTTAAGAAAGCTGATGTTAAACGTTCAATAACCAAACAAGACCAACAACCTCCTGTATGTTGAGCTCTGTAAACTTCAGCATAACATCCTTGAGCTGCGTCCAATGGCTTACTTCTTACAACAACTTCACTTGCTGTCGGAGCATAGGCACCCATAGTAGTTACCGGACGAGGATTGTATCCTTGAGCACTTGAATTATTTAATCCGGCGATATTTAACATAAGCGCAAAGATAAGTATCATTCCCGCTTTTATCATATTTGTTATGTTAAACTTACCAAATTTCATATTCTGTCTCCAAAATTATTTTTTTCTGCCTGCAAAACGATTAATCTTATCTCTTGCAGCTTGAATTTTATTGATTTTCTCTTGAAGTTTAGCGGGCAATATCGACGATCCGAAAGATATAGCTCCAGCCAAAGCACTAACTGTCCAACCTTTTACTTTATTTAGAACTTGTATCATATTCTTTTGGAAATTCTTATCGGCAGTATTACCTATAAGCTCACCGGAAATCTTATCAGTAACTCCCATTGAACCGTATATTAAAGCTCCTATAAGCAGCAAACACAAAGCTCCTAATCCGAAATTGGCCGCATCAAGTTCCGGTCTGCCCGGTGAGAACAAACTCGGATTATTGGCAATAAGCTCTACCATTGCCCTTAATACCATTGTTACAACTATGGAAAAACACATCAAAAATCCGGCAGAACTCAAAAGATTCTTAAAGCACGATCCCGTCCATTTACTGGTACTCTTAAATGCATATGCTAAAATAAATACCGGTAAAAGAAGTATTATAATACCCATTTGGAATATTGTATCTACAAGATAAAACACCATACCGACGCGCACAATAAGGAAAAAGATCCACAATACCGCACCGGCAATCCACCCCAGAAAACTTGTATTTTGGCTCATTAAGGTTCTGGCAACATCACCACCTATTGTTAAATAATGTTTTAAAACCTTAATAATGCATACTATAGCATCTAAAAATTCTTGAGGAAATCCGTCTTTCGTGATAAGACCGACTTTATCAAACGTACAAACCAAATTAACTTTTGCGATTGTAACCGTTTTACCGTAAACTTCAAACGATGTGGCCGTCCCGTCGCTATTTTTTATAGATGTTTCCATAATTGCCACACCAAGCTTTAACATAGCCACATATATCGGATATACAAAGGTATTTACGGCATAAATTAACATATCAGGTGAAGATGCCAATATTCCGCAAAAAACACATAAAAATGCTTGTTTCAAAATATCGTTCCATACTTGAGCTATTGAACTTTCGGTTGCAGATGAAACAAATTTTAACAGCCTTACAGCAAGCCATACCGCAAAACATACCATCATCAAAGACATTGCTCCTGATGTAAGCTGCCCGTGTAACTTCATAACACTGGAGCTTGCAGCATTAAATAACAAGGTAAAAATTCGACAACCTAAACATCCCACGTCATTAATATCGACACAAGAATATCCTTGAGCCGATTGCTCGTCCGTACAAGCTTCTCCGATAGTAACATCCGTTTCTCCGCAAGCAGCCAAAAATACTACCAATAACAACATTATCAGTATTTTCTTTATATGTGATATGTTACAAACCATTTTCATAACTTACACTTCCTTCTGCTTGCAGCACTTAACCTAATATATTGTTAATCTTTTCTTTATTTTGTTCTTGTTTCTTTTGTTTTTCTTCATCTTTTTGTTTTTGTTGAGATTGCAAACGAGATGATCTGGCATCCTTATACTTATCATATCCGCTCATTACCGCTCTTCCGGCATTAGTTTTGTTCATAGTACTACGAACAAATCGTTTTGTTGATGAGCTTACGTTATTTGCAACTTTTTTGATACCTCCTTTTACTGTTCCGCCTATAGCTTTTACATCAGCCACTACTTCTTCTTTCAAGTCTTCGGTTTTTTCATTAAATTTCTTACTAAATCCTGAACTAAAGGATGACACCCCAGCTGTACCGGCCTTTATAACCGCGCCTTTAGCTGCTGATGCTGCAGTACCTGCCAATCCCGAAGCAATAGACGGTACAACACCTGAAGAAAATTTGCCTGCAAATTCTGTAACTTTTTTCAAAAACAACATTGCCATCATATTAGCAATAATAAACAATATGAAACCCAAGCTGAGTATATTGACCATACTATCAAGCTTATTAATGTCAAGTTCGGACAAGGCATTAACCATCTCACTTAACCCGTTATTACTCTCTGTTTGAGATCCTCCCTCAACATTAAATTCTACTGCAGCTCTGATCAACTCAATACTTAAACTCGCTACCGCTCCCATTAGTGCAAAAACAAGTATTGAATTAATAAGCATGTCAAAACCTGTTTTAGTGTATTTTTTGGTAAGATTGAACGGCCAACAAGCAATTAAGAATGGCAATATTCCGGCAAAAATACCTATTTGAACAACCGCATCAAGCAAATAAAATACAAAAGCCAAGCTTAACAAAAAGCCGAAAACTCCAAAACAAAGACCATATACAATACACGCGATACTCAAACCGAAACTTTCTAATATTTTAGCAAAGCCTCCGGTAAACATGGTCATTCCGGTACACATTAAACCTTTACCGATTACCTGAAGTAATGAGTATTGCAGATTAACATTATAAGCTAAATTTTCCATAGTGGCATATGTATATAAGTCAAAAAACTTATTGCCGGCATTACGAACATAATCCGCAGGAACGTTATCCATTCCCATCAATCCGGAGGCATCTCCCGTTGCGCTGGCCGTTACAATAGCATTAAAAATATCGGCCCCGAATCTGGAATATAAAGTTTCCACCGAAGCAAACGAGGCTCCAAACGTCATTCCCGAACGAATAAGAGGAATGATTAGTAAGTCAAAAGCTTGTCTATAAAAAATAAGCGCAAAAAATGCCAACAAAAACTTAAATGATTGTGTTATCAATTCCGTAATATATGTAGATGCGTCTTGTCTGGAAACATCGCTTACAAAAGTAAGAGTTTTAATGGCCAACCAAACCATCAATCCAACTGCTATTACTATTGCAAAAGATCGCGCAAGATTGACTTGTGCGATTACGGCTATTTTATCGGCAACACCATAAATTACCCCAATCATTGAGCAAAATGTACACTTTCGAAAATTATACCATGAAACCTCTATGACGTCACAAGTATGAGATTCGGTTTCACCGACACTTACTTCAATTTTATCACCGAGAGATTTAGCACAATATACCGTAGCCTTCATATTATCGCCGGAGGCTCCGGTTTTCTTTACTTGATAACATTGTTCACCGAGATCTTCCGTCTTTGATGTTGACGTCGCTCCTCCCGCAATTACGGAATATCCTACTTTTTCAAACCGTGAAATTTCTTTTCTTCTCACACAAATATAATCAGAATCGCGATTTTGTACCTTTTTTTCCATACAAGTATTTAATGCAATATTACATAACCTCTTACCACAAACCACTTTAGTGGATTTTAAATCACTTTCCTGCCCAAAACTTGCTCTAAATGCCGAACCGCCGTCGGATGTATGTTCCTTCATAAAAGACCATGCATCTTGATGCTTTATTTCACCTGACGCTTGCGCATAAGGAATCTCCGCCGCAAACAAAAGCAGTCCCAAAGAAAACAATCCAAATATTTTATTTATCGTCTTCTTCATTTTTTTTCCCTTTGTTACCCAAAGGAGATAAAATAACAACAGCTGCTATTAAAGCCCCTATCAACAAAACCAACGCCACATAAAAAGTTACTCTATGCGCAAGTATTTCCAATATGTTTGAGATACTTGCCAAGGAAAATAATATTAACAACAACACGCTCAATAAAAAGGTTTTTATTACACGCACTTAACCCTCCTTACAAGTATATCTGTTTTATCATAACATAATAATTACTTATAAAGTGTTACATTTTTTTGATTATTTTATCATTTTTGTTTTTTGAATAAATTTTGTACACAAATTGTCGTTTTTTGTACTAAAATTCTTGATTATTCGTTAGACAAAGATAATATTATGTTAGTTATTTTAATATATTAGAGGGGTTGTCCGCTATGGAAGAAATTATTTTTCCCAATCAAATAAGAATGTATCGCAGACTCAGAGGTCGCTCAATGCAAGAATTGGCAGACCATTTGAATGTTTCTTTGTCTGCAATTTCCAAAATTGAAAAAGGATATCGTAGAGTTGATCAGGAACAACTGGTCAAATTTTCTGAATTTTTGGAATGCCCCATACAAAATTTATTTGTTAATGAACACAGTTCTCAACAAGATGTCGTTTTAGCTTGGCGCAGAGAACAAGAAAGACGTAATAAACTTAATGAAAAAAACGGATTAAAAACTTTAGGCGCCGGATTAAGACAAATCAGAAATGAAAAAAATCTTACTCTTGTCGAAGTTGCCGAAAATTCAGATATGACTTTGTCCGTTTATCATCGTATTGAAATGGGACAACGTGAAGTTTCCGACAAAGAAATGAAAAACATTGCTCGTGCTCTTAAAATTTCAGTTGATGAACTCAAAGAACAAATCAAAGATCTTGACGAAAAAGGTTCTTTAGATGAAATTATTCAACGTAATGATGCAAAATATAAACTTTTATCAACACCTCGCGGAGCTATTGCTTCTTTCGAATCCATACAACAGGAAAATCAAAATATTTCCGTATATGGTTTGGCCGGCAACAACGGAAATATAATTATAAATTTTGACGAAGAAATCAAAAAAACCGATTGTCCGTCGTTCTTAAAAAACAAAAAAGATGCATATGCTCTTAATTTATGCACCAAACGTTTAGGAAATATCTTATCTCCTCGCTCTATTTTATTTGTTGATCCTTATGAACCTGTAGGTCCGGGAGATATTGCAATTTATTACATTAGCGAATCAGAAGCCAAAATTATATCCATTCGCGAAAATGATGACGGAATGCTTTATGGTGTCAGATGGTTACCTGATGAAAAAATTATACTGAACAATGATGATTTGAAAAAACTTCATCGTGTTGTATTTATAAAATTGTAATCTAAACCAACAAAAAAAATACCTGATTTCAATCAGGTATTTTTTTTTATTATTACAAAGGAGGAATATTTAATTGTGCAATTTCACCCGGTTTTATTCGAGAATTTGCATAACGCATATTACCTGTTTCTATCATGAATCTTTGTCTTCCGGTCATTTGTGCCGCAAAATCATAAAAATCTTTTGCCTGCATCTCGTGTCTTTGCGGATTCATAATATATAAAACACATCCTTGAGAACGCTCGGCAATTCCGCATCTTGCTCTTCCTCTCGGAACTTCCGAATTAACAACAACACCTTGAAGGCCATTGTGTACTACAGATGATCGGGAAAATAAAAATTTTCCGCTTAATAACCCTAAAAGCAAAAATACAACCACACTTATAACAAAAACTTTTACATTTAACCATTCCGGATTTTCCGAATATGATTGAGGATAATATTCTTCATCATTTATATAATTGGGATAAGATTCATTTTTCTTCTCTTGAACATCAGGAAGATTAGCAGAACTGTCAAGATATTCATTAAGCGCTTTTGAGTTCATCATTTGCGGTTGAGCTTGTGCCGGCATTACCGGTGATTGATGCAAAGATTGAGAATTATTTGAACTTTGGGAAACAGGCTGTTGCATTGGGTTTGAATAGCCGCTTACAGGTGCTGTTCTGTTTATCGGACGCTTTATCTTTTTTAATTTAGGACGATTTCCTTCTTGATTAATATTCATCTGATTATCCTCATAAATTATTTTCAAGTTTGCTTGTTGTCTTCATTGTTCTGATAAGTCGGGGAACAATCATAATTACAGTTTCTGACAAAGGTGATTTTTTATCAAATATAGTATTCGGCAAACCTATTATAAAGAAATTTTCGCCGATTTTACTTCTGATAGAAAATTTAGAAATTTCTCCTCCGGCTGTTTCAACCGTTATTTCAGATTGAATTTTACCGCTTTGCTCATATACACTTTTGGCCAATATCGATAAATCTTTTAAAATCGAATCGTCACGCATACACTTACCTATATCAAAACGAGAAAACCATGAATTAGGTATAACAAACTTTCCCTCACCTTCTTTTTCAACTCTTGCTTGAGATGATAAAAATGAGATTAGAGTATCTGTATTTATATCATTAGATGTTGTTAAAATTCGACCTAAAACTCCGCTTTTTGTACTTTTTACGGATCCGAAATTAAATTCAGCGGTTATTTGCTGCCATTCAACACTGTTATTATTATACGGATATAAATTTAAAACACTGACATCATAAGCAACCAATAAAGGATTTTCTTCAAAATAATTTATCAAATTCAATATCTTATTTTTTAGTTCATAATCCGCATCAAAAGTTATACTGTACTCATCAAAATCCGCCGTAAAATCGGTTATTCCGGCTCCTCGTAAAACATCGATAACACCCAACATAATTGTTCTTGATTGCGGAATATATAAACTAAAGTTTGCTTTTCTGTATATACGCAACGTTTTATTAGTTGCATTATAAGTATAGTACACTTCGGCAGCTTCGGTAATCATATTAACGACTTCCGTAAAATCACCTCGAAGATTTTCAGCAGAAATACTTGTATATGGAGCATCTTTTGCCACTAATTTTATATCAGCCTCTTTAGTCAGCTTTAACAAAGCTTTTTCTGCCGGCATTGTATCAAAAGAAAAACCATTAACTTCAAATCTGGGCAAATTATCATTTACTCCGTTACGCACAAGATTAAACGCCGGCATATTATACGGAATACTTGATATCATTTCTTGCGTACCCCAATTTACAAAACAACGTAAAGGGGTCTCCAGATCTAACATATCAGCGCCTTTAGGTGTTTGAATTACGGGATATTCATCTTTTTTAATAACTGCGCTAAAAGTTTCAGCCTCATTAACCGCTACCGGCTGTGGCGGAACGGCGGCTTCTTTATTATTTTTTTTATTAATAAAGGCTTCAAAACCATCGCCGATTGCACAAGAAGTAACAAAAAAAGTAAAAATACTTATTAAGGCTATATTTTTAATTTTTATTTTCATAACTTATCCTTAAGAATTTGGCATAGACGCTTGCGGACGCGGTGTCTGCGGTTGAGATGCCTGTGGTTGAGGTGCTTGCGGTTGAGGAGCTTGCGGGCGCAGTGCCTGTGGTTGAGGTGCTTGCGGGCGCGGTGCCTGTGGTTGAGGTGCTTGAGGCTGCCCCCTATTATTTTCACTTTCAACAAAATTAGGAGTAATATTATTTTGTTGCATCAACTTATTAATAACATCATCCATTGACATACCTGCTCCGCTCGTAGGATCATCAGCAGGCGCAACTTCTCCCAATGCCTCTTTCATTTTTTTAACCTCATTCGGATCTTGTTTTATCATATCAGGAGATGCATTATTTTGCAGTTCTGTTTTAAACTCCTTTAAATTTTTCTTTAATGTATTCATGCCTCCGGGAATTTTTCTTTCAACATACTCATATAAATTGTTATGCATAATGATATAATCGCCGGTTTCACTTATTTCTTCCAAAACATCAAGAATATACGGATAATGCTCGTATTCCTCCATTGCTATGTTGCCTTGCCTGATGCATCGGGCCGCTATTCGAGATATGGTCATATCATAATATTCTTTCAAAAGAATATAATTATCGACATACCACGTATCTCCTGCGACATTTTCTCCCGATGAAAAAGTTTTATTTGCATCCATAGTATAAGCTCCATTATGATTATGTTTTATTATAATGTAATTTAGCAATTAATTATTGTAAATTATTATTTTAATCTTTTGAAAGACTATTTTTTATAAGGATCATCAAGATCATCATCTTTCGTCTCATCATATATTTGAGGAATATTCGTTAAAGATATTTTAGACCTATTATTTTTAGATATTTTTTCAACAGGAACTGCTTGTTGACTGTACGAATCCGAATAAAAAATATTTGCATTATCATCTATGGTTTCAACATATTCCCAGCCGTCTTCAGATCCCTCTCCATTATCTTCATATTCAACATATTCCCAACCGTCTTCAGACACCTCTCCATTATCTTCATATTCGACATATTCCCAACCGTCTTCAAGCCCCTCTCCATTATCTTCATATTCGACATATTCCCAACCGTCTTCAGATACCTCTCCATTATCTTCATATTCGACATCTTTCCGGATATCTTGCTGATTTTTATCTACACTTTGAGAAATATTATCTTCTTTATTTTCCTCAAATCCCCAAGAAAGTTTGTCATCCTCAATATCCCAAGAATTTTCATTACCACCGCTTAAAGAAACTGTATTATCATCAAAGCCCCTTTCGTTTTTGCTTTCTTCAATATCTTCAAAAGACCAACCCAATTCTATTTCTTCTTTTTCTTCTGTGGAATCGGTTAAATTTACGGGCTCATCAACAACTTCTGATGCAAGCAATTCCGAAGTTTCTTCAAAAGAAATATTTTCAACGGAATTATCAATATTATATTCACTGACTTCTTCTGCAATATTATCAATATTTATTTCTTCATCAGATGGTAAAAATTCATTATTACTTTCATCTTTTTGAATTATATCATTAATATCGGACAGAACATCATAATCGACTGTTGTTGATTGTTCAAAATTTGTATTTTCTGTTTCGGTTTGAATATTATCAAAATCAATATTGTACGATGAAGTTTCTCCAATATTCGAACTAAATGAAACATCTTCAATTATATTTTCAACATAGTCCTTTTTCTTCTTCTTTTTTTTCTTCTTTTTCTTTTTTACGACAGTTATAAGTTCGTCTGCTTTTTGCTCTTGTTGATAATAACTATTATCAACAAAGCTATCATCATTTGCATAATTACTGTTTTGAATATCGCTATTGTATGAATTTACAGAAAATTCCGTAAGTTCTTCCGGCGGGGCAAAAGTATTATAATCAGTATAACTTTCTGAATTTTGTTGAGATATATTATCTTGATTTTCTTCTTCAAAAAATACCGGAACAGGCTGAATATTAGCCGGCTGACAACCTCCTGGATATAAAATATTTTGCTCAATTAATGATTTTATCATATTTTCTTGAGATTTGGTAATCAATGATATCAAACGTTCATCATCAGTTTGTGAAAATGTTTTATTTTCTATAATTTGCGGCAACCTTTCCGCCAGTGTCGAAATCAACTTTTCTTGCGACTGAATTATAGCATCTGCCAGCTTAATAGTTTCGTCAGATTTTTGATTAATCTTTTTATCTTTCTTATTTGAAAAATCTCTATCTTTAGGAAACTCGGCAATTAATTGAGATAATATTTTTTCTTGCGATTTGGCTATCATATCCGCCAAACGCATATCATCTTCAATACTTCTGGTCGGGGCCGTAACATTTACATTTCCCACTCCGACTGCTTGAGGCAAACGAACCAATAAATCCGACATCATCCGCTCTTGCGATTTGGCTATCATGTCCGCCAAACGCATATCATCTTCAATACTTCTGGTCGGGGCCGTAACATTTACATTTCCCACTCCGACTGCTTGAGGTAAACGAACCAATAAATCCGACATCATCTGCTCTTGCGATTTGGCTATCATTTCAACTAATTTAATATCACTTTCGGCCCTTTGCCCCAGAGAATTAGATACAACTAATGCATTTTGATTTATTTGATTTGCAATATTTTGTCCTAAAGTTGCCATTGATGCACTCAAAGCAGTATGACTTTGAGCAATATTTTGTCCCAAAGTTGCCATTGATGTGCTCAAAGCAGTATGACTTTGAGCAATGATTTTACATATTTCGCTAACTTCCGATTGATGCTCTGCCTTATTATCATCTATTTTTTTAGCAATAAATAATTGTGTTTTTCCTAAATCTTGAGCAATTTTGGCAAGACCGTTATTTTGAATTGCAGCCTGTTCGGCAATAATCGTTTTCATTATATTTGCAAACTCGCCGGCAAAATCTTTATCCATAGAAATTTTTGCTTCACCGCTTACAATCGGGGCGACCACCGGCTGGACCGGTATTCCTGATTGAATATTTGATAATATTTGCGGTTGGGACGGGGATGCAGTCGTATTAACAACATCATCATTATCTCGAGCACTTTTATCTCGTCCGGCCTTTGATAAAACTTCATCAATATAATCTTGAAACGTAAGTCCGCCGGGAAGAGATGATATTATACCGATTGTCAGAGGCGATAAATTTAATAACGATTGATCAAAACTTTCCTTTCTTTCTTCAGAAAATATATGCATTTGGCGATAGACATTCAGGTAGCGTTGAGCAACGGCAACAGGATCTTCCTCTCCGTTACGAAGTGCTTTTCTTCTAGCTTCCGCAATGTCTGATTCGCTTACCATTTTTTTTACTTAAGTACTTAAAATTTATAAATCATACTTAAGTTTACTTTAATCATGTAAATTTAGAGTTAATAAACCTTAAAAAAAATAAGCAATTTTATGTAATTTCGGTAACTGCACGCAAGTTGCCGTCACGATTTATTTGAACAACTCTTAATTTTTTGCGCATTTCTTCGATTGTTTTATTTCTGTCTGTTTGAGGATATGAGTGCATAATACGATCTGTAAATGCCTGATAGGCAGCTTCCGAACTTTCAGCGTGAATTGTTGCCAGACAGTTATCGTGTCCTGACCCCATCAACTCCCACAAAGCTCCGGCATTATTGGTTGAAATCTCACCCCCAATAATGGCATCAGGAGTAAAACGAACCACCAAGTCGATAACTTTAGCATAATTTAACGCGTTGGTTTGTTCCGTACGAGAAAGTGTTATATGTACACGATTTTTATGAGGAACAATCAATTCTCGAGTATCTTCTATCGTTAAAATTCTTTTATGAGGATCTAAAATTTTCAACAAGTTGTTTAAAAAGGTTGTTTTACCCGTTGCTGTAGCGCCGGATACCAAAATATGATCACCTCTTTTTAAGCTGAGTAATAATCGTTCATAGGGATCTTCAGGTTCTTTAATATCTTTCAGAGGATTTATTTTATGCAATTTTCCACCTTGCGTTAAACCATAGGCATCCAAACCAAATGAAACATCTTCAGCATGAATACGTATTGTCAATGCTATTCCGCCGGTTAAATCTTCATTATCATACATGACATTTCTTCCGCAAATTGCAGAAAAACGATGCTCTCCGGGAATCGTAGCATAAACAACCGGATTTCCTTGTATCGGATCAAAAGGCAATTCATATGTATTTGCAACAATATAAAGAAGATCCGTAAGATATTCCTTACTTAATTTTTCATCTTTATAAACAACCCAAGGATATGCCCTCTTACCTCTTAAGCGCAGCCAAATTTCACCGCTTTTATTAATTGCGACTTCTTCAATACCTTCTTGTTCATACCAATAAGATAATGGTCTTAAAACAGATTCTAATACAGTAAAAGACATTATACTAACTCCTTAAAATAAAGCGGGAATACTCTCATTAGTCGGGGTTGTTGTTGATGTTGTCGGAGGCGGAGCTGAAATTGTTCCACTGCTCGGAGGAGGAGGTGGTGGTGCTATTGTGCCGGAATTTTTAGCTTTCATAGCTCCATCATCGATAAACGGTATTGATTTAGCTTCATTAACGTTAGCGTCATCGGCGCTATACACAACCGTTCCTCCTGATGAAGCTGCTACACTTTTACGTTCATTAGCTTCAATTTGTGCTTCAACTTGTCCGTCATTAATAAATACCGTCGGCTTCTCTTTAAGTTTGGCTTGGGCAGCTTCTTCCGCTCTTTCATCAGAATTTAACCACAAATCCGTGTTAGGATATATAATAATACGAGTACCTGCCGGCACATAAGTCATTGCTTTAACATCTGTCTTATCTGCCAAAATATCATCAAATAATGTTTCCATATCATTAAGAAAATTTTGACGAGCATCGCTGGCGGCTTGTTGTTTAGAGTTTTCAATTTCACCGGCACTATCTTCAGCCGAGGCCATAAAGAAGGTTGCCGCAGAAGTCAATATTGTTGTTACAGCCGGTAATGTATATTTTTTGAACAGTTGCTGGTCAACATACCCCAAAGCTCCGGATCGACCTTGAGCATCGGCAGTTTGTCCGCTAAACACAAAAATCGATCCATCGGGACGAATTAGACGCTCCCAAGTAATTTGCACTCTTGCAGATTCAGATGTTGCTTCTGCTGATGAGGTAATTGAACCAAAAGCACCGATAATACGAGAGCCTGCAGGAATAATGATATTTCTTCCTTCTTCCGCATACACATTTCGTTCAACATATGCAGTAATCGGAGCAGGATTATTAGTATCAATAGCACGAGCAATTACTGCCGGAATCGGCTTATCAGAGAAAATCATTTCTGACATATCTACACGCCATGATGATATTGATTTGGCAATTCCTTGTTCAGCCCAATCTTTTTGATATCCGTCAAAATTACTGGAATTATATTCTGAACTTATCTTACCTACAGAGATATTACTTCTTCTATTTTGCATAGCTGCATTAAGAGCAGCTTGACGAGCAGGATCATAACGTTCTCCGGGACCATATCCGCCGCCGGGCCCTAAATTTCCGCTATTTCCGCCTCCTATACCATATGCACCACCCGGACCAAAAGAACCTGCAGGAATAAAAGGCGAAGTTTCGGCAGATAAATCGTCATCACCATCGTCGTAATCTTCTCCATATTTTCTCTCTTCTATGCCGATGAGCTCTCCGTCGTCATCAACAATGAGCCCGTCACCTGTTCTATATCCGACAACATCTCCGTCATCATTAACAACTGTATTATCTTCCAATATTGCTCCCAAATATTCGCCATCCGGGGTTAATGCTATTCCTAACGATTTTTGATATTTATTTGATTCAAGTAAATCTATAGCCTTTGAAGCTCCGCCATTATCTTTATCAAAATAATCATAAGCATCAATACTTGTCATTATATCTGATTTATCAAACCAATTAACCTTTTTTCTTATGACATTGCCGTCTTTATCAATAATTTCGCCTTTTTCATTTAAATAACCGATTAAATTACCGTCTTTATCATAAACATTGCCATCTTTATCAATAAAATTACCGTCCTCATCAATACGGCCGATCACATTACCGTCTTTATCATAAACATTACCATCTTTATCAACAAAATTGCCGTCCTTGTTCATACGACCGATTACATTACCGTCTTTATTGTAAACATTACCATCTTTATCAACAAAATTGCCGTCCTTGTTCATACGACCGATTACATTACCGTCTTTATCGTAAACATTACCATCTTTATCAACAAAATTACCGTCCTTGTTCATACGACCGATTAAGTTACCGTTTTCATCGTATACATTGCCGTCTTTATCAACTCTTCCCAAAATTTTACCGTCAGGACCATATACAAAATCTTCGGCTTTTCCGATAACATTACCGTTGGCATCAATAACTTCTCCTTTTTCATTTTTACGAAAAGCATTACTACTGCCGACATGCGCATTATAATATTGTAAAGGCGTAGCGTAGCCTATTACTTTCTCTGAAGAATCTACAACCTTACCGTTTTCAGACAAACTACCGATAATATTGTTTGAAGCATCAATAACCTTGCCGTCAAATTGTAATTGACCTATTACAGAACGCTCGCTGTTACGAATATTATAGTCTCTTTTTCCTCTGGCAATAACCTCATTATTTTTAACGACAAAACCCCGTACCAACGAACCTATATTTTGATTCGAAAAGCTGATAACTTCGCCATATTTATTTATCATTCCTACAGGATTATCATTTTTGTCATAAACATATACATCGTATAAAGCATAACCTATTTTTTTACCGTCAGAAACAACATATCCGTCAAAATCAACATTACCGACGTCCTCTCTCAAATTATTTATGACCTTTCCTTCTTCGGTAATATATCCTATAATTTTATTGTCCCAATCAAAAGCTATTTTATATTCAAACAAATAGCCCATAGAAAGACCGGAATTTGAATTTATATTACCATTCGGCTGTTGATATCCGATTAAACCGTTATCATTATTTACGACCAAACCGTTAACCGTACTATAAGCAGATACTGCTCCATTATAATCAATAACCGGAGAATAGCTGATAACTCCGCCTAATACCGTCTTATCATCGTTAACTAATTGATTTTTAACATTTAAGCACCCCAATTCAGTATTTTGAGGACTTATAACTTTACCGCTATATGAGGTATAACCGACTATTTGACCATTAAAATTTATAACAGGATTATTACTGACCAATTTCCCGAGAACAATGCCGCTATCACTTAATACATAACCATTTGATAAAATCTTTCCGACATATACTCCGCGATAATTATATACAGCTCCATTTTCAGAAACCACACCGATTATTTCACAATTATCATTTATCACACTATTATGCCCGACAACAAAACCGGCAACATTTCCATTATTATCGACGACCAAATCTCTTGTTACGACATATCCTGTTTTTACACCGGATATATTATTTATCTGCCCGAAAACATCTACATAACCGAGAAAATTTCCTCTAAAATCAAGAGCTATCTTTTCAGCATAAGCCTGACCGATTTTAGGCACAAAATTGATGTTGCCGACTTTTAAAGAACTTACGGTTCCGTCAGGCAATATTTTGCCGACAGGCTCAAACAAAGAATTAAGCAAAATATTTTTATTGTTTAAATATCCGAGATCTGCTCCTTTATAATTAACGGCAGTAAAATCATTTATATTTTTTCCGGTTAAATTATTTTGAGCATTTAACGCATATCCGTTACCGACAACTCTACCTATTTCCACATCTGCCTGATTAACAACTTTACCGTTAAGCCCCTGATAACCGAAAACACTTCCGTATGGAGTATAAAAAATATCTATATTCTTTACCTGACCGACAACTCCTCCTGATTGCGAAAAGACATATCCCATCGGGGAAACAGACAAATTTTCACCATTCCCGATAAATTTTGAAGATATCCCGCTAATTCCCATATAATTGTTATTTTGATCATAAACAGCCTTTATTTCCAAAACAGAACCGAGCTTTGTTCCTGAAAGTCCATATGCATCGGCCCCTATCATAAAACCTATTGTAGTTCCACCCAAATTAATAACGGAACCATTACTCAAAGCATGTCCTTTTAGCTCACCTTTATAATCAAAAACAGGACCTGTACTTATAATTTTACCGATAATTGCTCCGGAAACGGTATAAACAGAATTTCCGGCTCCGACGACGCCTATTTCCAATGTGTCGCGAACAACTTTTCCATCGGGATTAACTCGTCCCAAATATTTACCTTTTAAATCTGTTGCCGTCGCCGAAAATGATATACTTTTACCGATAATATCTCCATTTATATCCGAAACAAAACCGTCTGCTCTCATTTTACCGACGACTTTATTTCCTTTAATTATCTCACCATTATAGCTGACAAAACCGATATAATTACCGTTTTCATCAAACGAATAACCGGAATTAACTATCTTTCCTATTACGGAATTATTATCATAAACAAAACCATTTGCCTTAATAGAACCGATTCCTTTAGAATCAAAATCCGTTACCTTACCTCCGGGAACAACACTTCCGATAAAATCACCATTTATAGAAATAACCATTTTAGATGATATCAATTTACCGTCTAAAATATATTCACTACCTATTTTCTTATAAGCATATCCGTCCGGCATTACTACACCGATTTGTTCACCGGTTATCGATGTATATAAACCATCACCGGTAACACGTCCGGCGACCTTACCCTCATCATTATAAACAAGGCCTCCGGAAATAACTTGACCGATTATATCATAATCATCATTAACCACCATTCCGTTAGGTAATGTTTTTCCGACAATTTGCCCTGTTCCTCCACGAACGGTCCCGTCACTTCCAACTTTTCCTAAAATTCTGATGTCATTACCTATGGCAATACCTTGAGGCACAACACCTCCGATTAAAACGCCATTACCGTCTATAAGCAAACTGTCAGCAGTAACACTTCCTAAAAGATTATTTTCAAAACCGACAACCTTTCCGTCAGGGATAACCTTTCCAACAGGTTCGCCATTAAAATTTATAGCGGTTATTTCCTGCGAATAAACATTTCCGGACATAAATATTAAACCAAGGACAATGCTTGATAATTTAAACATTATTTTTATTTTCTTTATCAATTTCATCACTAATTCCTTCGGTTTTTAGCAACTTCATCAAGAACATAACCGGCAACATTTTTATCTAAATTTATAAACGAACCGTTATTCTTAATATATCCGATATTTGTACCTATTGAGTCAATAACCTTACCATCATAGGTTATTCTACCTTTATATTCACCATCATTACCTAAAATAGTTGCACCGATTTCATAAGTTCTTCCTAAAATTTTATTTGCCAAATCGATTGCCAAACCATTAGATAACACTCTACCGATTATATTAGCATCTTTACCAAAAACTTTACCATCAAAATTTACATAACCCACAGCTTTATCATCATTTGAAATAACAATATCGCTACGAATAACTTCGCCGATAATTTTTCCGGTAATACCCAAAACATTTCCGTCAGACAAAATTCTGCCTAAAATTGTACCGTTAGAATCTACAACACCACCGTTCGGAGCAACAAAACCTATCACATTACCGCCAAAATCGATAACTATTTCTCCTTTTAACGTGCTTATTCCTTTATCACTTGACCCACCCGGAAGAACAGCGGTAACCGTTTGTCCGGAAGCATCAACAACATCACCAAAAGAATTTAAAATTCCCTGATAATTTCCCATCATATCGACCATTATACCTTCGGGAATAACTTCACCGATAATCTTATTATCATTTCCGACAACTTTTTTATCATGCGTAGTATATCCGGAAACTTTTCCATCAAGATTTATAACTTTTCCCGAAGATGTTGCATAACCGATATATGTTCCGTCATAACCTATTGCCGAACCTGTAGCAACAACGGCACCGGAATATTCTCCCGATAAATTAAAGAAACTTCCTTTTGCATTTATTTTTCCTAAAATATCGCCATAACGATTAACAACCTGACCATTTGGATTTACCGTACCGACAATATTACCTTTAATATCAACAACTTCGCCTACAGGCATAATTTTACCGACTATATTGTTATAAGTACCCAATCCGCCATTTTTAATCAGCCCTTGAGAAATGCCTTTACCGTCATAAATGTTTCCATTGACAAACAGCTGTCCTATTTTTTCTCCACCAGAACCGATTATTGAAGTTTTAGCCGGCATACTGACACCGATAATTGATCTGTTGTCATCCAAGACCAATCCGTTTACCGTTAATGTTGCAGATTGTTTCCCATAAATTTTAACTGCAGCATTATTGTCAACAATATTCATAAAATTACCATTCAGAGAATAAGCATATTTTTCACCTATTGCTCTACCGATGTATGATCCTTTACTATTAAAGACATCTCCGAATAATCCTACGCAACCGACTGCTTCACCGGAAGAATTTTTAACAAGATTATCATATCCTATTTTTCCTAAAAGGTTACCGTTTATATCTATCGCAATACCTTTTTTACCGACACTGCCGACATGGTCTCCTTCTTCATCTAAAACACTTCCGTCCGGATTAACACATCCGATATATCTGTTTGAACTGTCTTTTACTACACCTTTAGCATCAACTGTTCCAAGCAGATTACAATCATTATCAAACACTTTACCCGTAGGCAAAACTTCGCCCATATAATTTCCGCCGGCATCAGTTACGATACCCTCATGATTTATTTTATATCCTGTCTCTTCATTATTCTTTTTAATTTTGCCGTCTTTATCCAAATATCCGATATCATTACAACCATAGCCGACTATCATTCCTGCTTTTACCATTTTGGCCACAATATGACCGGAAGAATCTCTCACAATATCATCAGGCGAATATTTTCCGACTATTTGTTTCTTTTCATTTTCGATAGAACCGTCATTTTGCATAATTCCCAAAACAGTTCCTTGCGGAGTAATAGGAATATTTTCAAAAGAGATTATTTTTCCTATAACCATATCTTCAGTAAATATTATTTCTTCACCGGCTCGACCGATAACATTACCGTTTAAATCAACGATTGTTCCATCGGGATTCATTTTTCCGGTAATTTTGCCATTTATATCCAGCAAATTACCGTTTTCATCAACATATCCGATAATATTACCGTTGGCATCATATGCTACTCTTAATTTTTTTCCGATAAGAGGAGATTTTTTATTTATAATATTACCGTTTTCATCAACTTGTCCGACGACATTACCGTTTTTATCGACTACCGTTCCGTTAGGCATAACAACACCTATTTGCCTGCCGCCGGCATCAACGGCAACTCGCCCAGGTTTACTGACAACACCGATTTTATTTCCCGATAAATCAACAACTGTTCCGTCAGGCAACACTTTTCCGATAACATTACCGTTTTCATCGACAACCGTTCCGTCAGGCAACACTCTTCCTATAATATTACCGTTCTCATTATAAACATGGCCTGTTTCTACAACTTTACCTATAGGTTTACCATTCAGATCAACAACCGTTCCGTCAGGCAACATTTTTCCAATTACCTTACCGTTTTCATCAACAACCGTTCCGTCAGGACCGACATATCCTATTAAATTTCCAAATTCATCAAATACTACTTTCTTATTTTCGGCAACACCTATCACATTACCGTTTTCATCAACGATCAAACCGTCCGAGCCCTCTTTTCCGATAATATTACCATCTTTATCACGGACAAATCCCTCATCATCAACATATCCGATAGCTTTGCCATCCGGTCCTACAGCCAAACGATCTCCTTTAGCACTTGAATTAACAACAGCATCATTTTTAATAACCGGTTCGCAAATAGAACAATCTTCTTTTTCCACAGCATTTCCCGTTACGGGAACTTTTGTCGCTTTTATGTTTTCTTTCCCTAAATTAACCTCGTGCCAAGAAACAATAAAATTATTTTGAACGTTTCCTGCTACTACCGGCGCCCAACTCATTGAAATGTGACAAACCTCTTCGCCAGATAAAGATATTCCGGTACATCTGTCTTCATAATTAAAGCCCGGTGCCGGAGGTTCTGCCAGTTCAACAGAAACTATTTTTATTGAAGTTTTTCCATTAGTACCTACAGTAAGAACATTTTGAGCATCAGTACCCAAAACAACCTCACCCATAAGCACAGGATCCGGAGTGGTTGTTATGGGAATCTCACCTTCCATAGTAGAAAATTCTATTCCTTGAGGAGCTCCGGAAGTTGTGGGAATGTCACCAAAGACATCTGCATTATCCGTAAACACAGGCTCTTCATAAACATCTTTATCACCACCGCTGGTCAGTAACAAAATAAGGCCCAAAATAAAGACAATCAACGACGAAAGACCAATCATTAATATAATGTTATTGGTCTTTTTTACGTATTTTTCCGAATTTGTTAACGGTTCTTGACTCATTGCCTTAATTACTGCGTCCTTACTACACTACAAAATACTCCGTTTCGTCCGAGTTTTCCGCATATTCTGTCACCTTCTTCAATGTCTTTCATCGGACCCACTCTTAAATGAAACAACTCTTTCCCTTGTCCATCGGCAGGAGCATCAACAGAAAAGAACGGAGAAAAACCGCCTAATTGTTCATTATATTTTGAAGAAAGCTTATTCCACAAACTTTCCAAATTAGAAACATCACTATCTACACCCAACTCGATTGATATTGTAGAATTGTCAATATCCTTAAATCCGGCTCCATATGAATATTGCGCAGGTTGATTAAAGTTATTATTCGGCGCAGAGTTGCTAATTCTTTGCATTTTTGAATAATCTATATTATCAGCAACATTTGAATAAGGAACATTAGTTGATTTTGCATATTCAGGAACAATTATCTGACTTTGTCCTAACTGAATATCAATCTGTCCTTGAGGATTATAACTCATCGGCGGCATTCCTCCGGACATCGGAGCTCCTTGCATATTCGGCAAAGGAGGAGCGACTTCCCACTTTGGAGGTAAATAGTCAGCAGAATCTACGGCATATTCCAAACCTACGGCATCAGAACGACGCATTTTTATACAGATAATCCTTTTACCATTTCTTAAAACCATATCACCGATACCTTCAACAATGATAAGTCTGTTATCCTGTCCTTTTGTTCTAAATCCTACAGGGACTTCGACCCTCTCCACAATCATACTGACTATAGGTCTTTGAACCATATTTAAAGCTTTTTTACCCAAATCGATATAAGTAAAAATGTTATCACGCCAAACTCTTTCCGGTGCAATAACAACATCATCAGGATTAGGAACATATACTTCCAAATCAAATTTAAAATCGCTGGGATCAACAGGTATACTCTTCAACCAATCACTTTTTTGAAAACGGCGAGTATGAGTTGAAATATTACCGCCTCCGGATTTTACACCGGAACCGCCTCCGCCCGCATAGGGAGTTGATGTAGTTTTTCTATATTCCGCAGGGACAAAATCGTCAACCACATCAATATCAATAATTGCGTTTGTCAATCTTTCAGTATTAATACCTTCAGACCTGATATAAAAAACATAACGATTACCGGAACGACCAAAAACAATAATATTTGTGTCAACGCCGATATTAGCTCCTTTTTTAGGATATAACAGCAAAGTAGACGGTCCGGAAATCTGACCGTCAAAAGTAGCACTATCCCCAATGAAGATATCCTCAATCAATTCCCATTCAGGAAAATTAAGCATTGTTATCATACCTTCACGAACACGAATAGGCAAAATCAAATCAGGTGACCAATAATATTTGGAATAGGCCGGCTTTGTCTGTCCTTCGCCCAAATGTTGCAAAGGATCAAGCCATGCCGCCTGCGTCATTCCCAAAGAATTAAAACCTGCATAATCCATATTCATAGGAGCATAATTACCTTGAGCCTGTTCCGCACTGGCATCCATAGTTTGCTGATCGACTTGAGCTTTAGCCGCAAACGACAAAAACGCACCCACCAAACAAACAACCAAACTTTTTAATTTCATATTATTAATCACGTCTTAATTACTCCACTTTATTACGACTCAGAGCATATCTTATAACCGTAAACCCTACCGGATTTTTTAATCTATCACCATGTTTAACCGTTTTTCTGCGATATCCCACATTTAACGAAGCAGTCCAGTAGCTTACTTCCGGCGAAGCAGAATCAGGATACATATCTTTTGCCTCGTACTCAACCTGCCAAACATCGTCAGCCAATTCATTTACCGACAAAATTTTAATATCTCTGGTCATACCTTGATTTTTTATAATACCGACTGCTTTTTTAGCAACATTATCCAAAAAATCCTGATATACTTGGTTTGTAGACATTTCCTGAATAGGCCCGCCGGGCATCCATCTGGTTTCAACTTCGGAAACATCTGATGTAAAAGTTGAACGAAGAAGAACATATTCTCTTACAAAAACCTCCGTAATAGCCTTACGATTACGAAGCTCTACCGTTACAGGCTGAATATTATATACTTGTTCCGCACGATTTTGAAAAGTAAGCAAAAACGGCTCAACTCTATACAACGGAATCACTTGAAAAATAGCCAAAACCAAAACAATATTACAACACAAACTGAGTGCTGTAATAACCGCAAAAGCACGAGCCGTCCACAAATAACGTTTTTCAGCAATATTAGCCACAAAAACGTCATCATTTACCGGTTTACGTCTTCCTGAAGGACGAGGTCCTTGTTGCCTTCCATCAGTTAAGCGCTGTTGTACTTGTCCTTGAATTGTTTCTCCAGCCATTAAGCACCTTTCTTTTAACTATATTGTTGCTATAAACCATTCCGGCAAATCTTTAGGAAGTTCAATTTCCATACAAGCGCAAGGAGAGAGCTTCAGCTCATCGCTACCGGTACCGATACCGACAGGTTCCGGCTCATAATAAGACCCATAACAACCGGATAAAACAAATAAAACAAACAAAATCAATAATTTAAAATGCATTTTCATAGGTTAAACCTTCCACATAAATATCGTATGTACAACCATAGATATTATGAAGTTATACTCTTTTATTTTAAATGTCTAACTGCTTAAGTATACTTATCAACAAATTACAATACTTCAACCTCTGTTTGCGAGTATCTTGTAACGGTAAAACCGAGAGGATTTATCAATCTGGGAACAATAAACGCTCTTTCCGGAATAAAATACGCTGTTACCGAAGATGTCCAATATCTTACCCTTAATGTTGATTCTTGTTGACCTTGTGTCTTTCCGGCTTCATTAGCCAAATCATAAGTTTTAAAATCAACCTTCCATACCGCCGAACGACTTCCGCCTTGTCGGGTTATAGAAATAATTTCAACTTCACGAACCAATACCTGTTTAAAAATCTTTTCCCACAAAGTTCTGGTTGCGCGACCAAAATCATTATAAACATCAGGAGATGATAAATAATTCAACATTCCGCCACCCATCCAGCGAGATCTCATTTCTATAGGGTCGTTAATTATGGTGTTTCTTAATATTACATATTGCTTAATAAACATCTTCAATATTTTTTCTTTTGAAGACATGTTTTTTTCAATAGCTTCACTACGCACTATATCCTCGGAAGAACTTTGAGAAATAAGCAAAAACGGTTCAACGGTTACCATCGGCGCCAATCTGAACAAAGATAAAGATGCCAACACCAAAAACAAACACGAAAGAACAGCCGTCAAAATAAAAAAACGAGACACCCATAAATAATAAATTTGTTTAGCAGTGCTTACTTCTTCATCTAATTTATTGATATATTTAGGCTCGGCAACTGTTCCTCCGATTGCCAAAGTTTTTTGACCATTTTCTAATTGAGGGCTATTCATATCTTTATTTTTTCACTCCTAATACATCGGGCAATATATTTCTTCGTTATCACTATAATCATTTTTGACAGCAGAATTTTCTTTTTTAAACTTATCTTGAGCATTAACGCTGGCTTCTTCACTCTTTAAGCGACTGTCAAAGTCTTTTTTGGTAGCATCACCCATTGATATTCGTAACAAACTGTTTTTATCTTTTTTCATAAACTCTACAAGGGTATTTAAATTTTTACTCTTTTCTTGAGCAGGCTCATTATCTTTTGTGTTTATGCCTTTTAATCTTTCCACAACTTTTTGCAGTTGTTTATTTTTTACATCTTTTAACACTTTTACAGCCTGATTATAATCTTTCTCCCTGCCAATGAAAAAATCTTTAGACGGAGTAAAACCGTTCTCCTTAAATAAGGCAAATATCGTTTCCATACTTTTATCGTATTCGGCTTTTACTTCGTCCATACTCTCTTTGGCATTCTTTTCTCTTTCAAAATGTTTTAAGAAATCGCCTATTTGATTACGACTATATTCGGAATATTGAGCTTTAACAATATTTTTCTTTGCATCTTTTGATAAATCCCTTTGATCTTTGTTGTTTTCATCATCTTCTTCATTTTTTGCATTAATCATATTAAAATTCTTAAAAGGAATTTTTCGAATATACAAATTATTATGACTATCAGCCTCAAAAAGTGTTCCCAATTCACTGTATTCACAGTTTCCGGAAGGTATCCAACCATATTTATCACTATAATATCTATCGTCACCATATTCTCGATTGTCTTTCAAAGGTGCTTTCCAAAAATTGTGAACAACCTTTCCTTTGTCATATGATATTCCCAACGGACATTCATTTAAATTTTGATGTTTTTCACCAAAAGCTCCGGAAACAAACTTATTTCTATGGTTAATATCCAAAAATCCTTTATCATCATCTTTTTTATTTTTAGAATATACACAAGGGAAAATACCGGAGCGAACAAAATAAAGATCTTCGCATCTTCCATCCTCTCCTAAAATTTCTTTTAGAGGAAGTCTGGTTTCAACAAACGGAAAATCTTTTAACATAACCTGCCAAATTTTCGGTATTTCACCGCCATAATTCAAAAAGTCGTCTTTAACGACAAATCGTTCACTCTGCGGAGTTTCCGAAATTATAACTTCATACCACGCTTCGCTTTTTCCCTTCAAATCTTGATCCGATTTAACATTCTTAAAATCAACGGCGTCAAAATGGAAAACCTCTCTTAATGGAGGAAAATCAAAGCCCTTTAACGGGAATGGTGCTTTAATATCTCGATCTTTCGGGGTGCTCCCGACAAAGAAATCTTCTGTTTCAGGCGAAGTATCTATACCATCAAGAAATTCATTCATAACCAACAAATCTTTTATAATGACAAGAGGGGCTGCGGATCCCGTCAAAATCTTAAACGTAAAAGCTACCGCCTTCAACTCCGCAATCATATTATCATGAATCTCTTTTATCGCAGGATATGATGCTTCCGTAAACAAATCATCTTTCAAAGCATATAATTTATCTAATCCTTTTGTAATAACTATTTCTTCTGCTTTTTTATGAACTTCGTTAACAATGGTCTGACCGGCTCGTTCAACACCCAACATCGTAGCTTCAATATCAAAACCCTCTATCGGATCGGCCTCATTACTATCAATTAACACTCCTCTAATCGCTGACATGGCATCATTTTTGGTTTTTCTTTGTAATTCGGACAATTTACCGCCATGACCATCTGCGCCTCTTATCTTGATTAAAATTTCTTCTTCAAAATTCATATTATCAACATTCTGCGGAACATTATTTGTTAATCTTATTTTCAAACGATTATTTAACTCGTCTTCTTTTTTGGCAATTTTATCATACAAATCGTCTATTTTATCTTGCAAACTTACGACTTCTTTTTCCAATGTCTTTATCTTCTGATTTGAAGTTATACCTTTGGAAGCTGTTGTTATAATATCTGTAGTATCCTTATCTTTGTCGATTGTCACGACTTTTGTGGTTACAGGTTCTTCATCACCGACAGGAAATTTTACTTCTGCCGTATATTTTGCGGATGTGGCTTCAAACGTTTTTTCTCTTTCGGCGTCTTTTATTGCATTTATTTCATCCTTTTTATCTCGTAAAGACTTGTTTAATGCATCACCTTTTTTTCGGAGATCTTCTATTTCTTTTTGAATTTTATTTGCAATAACATCATGTGTTTTTAAATTGTTTCGAAGCTGTGTGTTATGTTCCGTTACCAGTTTATTAAATTCTGCATCAAACTCGACTAAAGCATCTCGACGCTGTTGCTGATAATCGGTATTTTTAAGATTTTGAGTTTCTCCGACTACTTTTTTGGCCACTAACGACAATATATCCGCTTCAGAATAAGACTTCATATATTGTAAGATGTTATTATATTTCAATTCCAGATATTTTCTGTAAAATTTTCGGGTATCATTCCAAATCAATTTTGTATCAGTAAGCGATGAGCCCCAATCATTTCTTGTATCTCCAAGCATTTTTGCTGCTTCGGCACCTATTTGCCAACTTAATAAAGATGCTTTTCTCGCTTCTTCCGAAGAATCTTTCTTTTTACTCGGGCCTACAGCTTCTTTAACTATTTTTTTATTATCTTTTTCACTACCTAATGTTTTCTTAAAATCAGAATTTTCTTTACCCAACTCAAAAACTTCTTCATCGCTTAATGTATCTTGAGCAATATCTTCAGGGGTATTTCCTGCCATGCTTAACTTTTTATTTATTTTACCATCTAAAGCGCTTTGATCCGTAAGATAATCAGATTCATTTTCTTGAACTGACGAATAAGTCTTATCTTTTGTAGTGCTAAATGCGGTTATTGCGTTTGTAGCTTCGCCGCTTTTCAATACTTCAAAAGCATTTATTGCCCAACCGGATATTCCTTTTCTTAACTCATGTTTATTAATATTATCGTCCAATGGTAAATTTCCTGACCATACTTTATGAGGATTGGTAAAATATTTTCCTAAATATTTTATTGCGCATTGCTCCGATTGTTTCATTTTATCCAAACTTTTTTCCCATTCGGCTTTCATATCAGAATAGGCTTCGCCCTGATTTTTATATTGAACCAAATCCTTTATTAAATTATGAGTAGACATAGCTTTTGAAACCATACTTTCAATTTCATTTATCTCCCTCAAACTTTCCATTTGATCTTGTGCCGATGCAAGTATATTTTCTTTTTCATTCATGCTCGGCGAAACAAAATCTACAGCACTACTGACATATTGAACAGCATCTCTATCTCTCTTAACAGTAGCCGCATCAACTTTTTTT
The DNA here is from genome assembly GCA_045633825.1 of Alphaproteobacteria bacterium. Lineage (GTDB taxonomy): Bacteria > Pseudomonadota > Alphaproteobacteria > RF32 > CAG-239 > CAZU01. Next base: position 30,771 of record JAZQZB010000055.1, read on the forward strand.
ATGCTTGTATTTCTTAAATTTTTAGCAACACTTTCAACATTTATTTGAGCAAACCCTATTAATGTTGAATTATGTATTTTTGCAAAAGATTCTGATTTATTTAAAAAGGCTTGTTCTTCCGAGGAATCATTTGGGCTTTTATCTACGGCAGGTTTTAAATTACGCATAATTTTGATTGCGACCAATCGTGCTTTTAATGCCGAAACACTTTCCCATAATCTGACAACACTGTCCAAAGCTTCCAAAGTTTTACCATAAGTAAATATAACTTCGTTATTTCCTCCCTCATCCGTGGACGGAAAACCACATTCGGAACCGGCACCTTTGGCACAGGATTTTGCTTTATCTATTTGAGCTTTAACGTCATTTTCAACTTCTTGATGTATTATTAATGCGGCAGCATAAATAGCATACACATTATCCATAAAGAATTTTTCTCTGACAGCTCTTTGCTCCGTTAAATAAACAAAATCGTCAGATTCTGCAACCATCAATACTTCTTTAACCTTTTGGGCGACTTTCTTGGTTTTAACTTTTGTTATATCTTTACCGCAAAAACCCGATTTTGCTTGTCCGGGGTTTCCGAGTATGTCTAAAATTGCTCCGCTCTTTATTTTATTATATGTCGAAGTTTTAGCTGATTGAATACTGCTTGCATCAGTCTTAATAGCCATAATAATCTTTTTAACCTGACTAACAGCTGTTTGTCCATTTGCACCAATCTGCTTAATTTCTTCCACAATATCTATTGTCGGAGATACAGGAATCGAGTGGTATATCAAATCAAAAGGACTTTGAGCTTTTGCCAAAGGCATACCAACTAAGAGAAAAAGTATAGTAAATAAATATTTTTTCATTGATCTTTCTCCCTTTACATTCCTGTTAATCCGGTAATTGCGTCTTTATCAACAGAACCACCACTAACCATTGATTTAACTCCTTCAACAGCTCCTACAACAGCTGTTGCTGTAGCCACAACATCTGTAGCAACATCAACAGCTTCATTTACGGCATTACTAACCTTATCAACAGCATCTTTAGCCTCGTTTACACCTTCTTCAATTTTATTCTTGGCGTTTTTCAAAGTATCAGGCAAATTACCGTCTTTTTTCATCTTATAATTACAAATATCTATAGCCGCTTTAACTTTTCCTGCTTTATATTCTTTATTTTCGGCCATAATATTGACTGTTTCCATTTCTAAAGCCTTTAATTCCAATAACAAATGTTCATACAAAGTATCGAGCTGAACGACTGTTTGTTCGATTGCCGTTTGCAAAGCTTCCGATTTTCCGTTAACAGTTTCCGATACAGAACTGCTTTGCTCCTCTTCTTCAATCTTATCAGCTGTTTTGGCTATAAGATTGACAGAATATGAACTTGTTGATAATGAAATTGTCTCTCTTTTTCTTTTACGACTTTTTTCCTTCTTTTCACGAACCTCTAAAGTTATAACCTCACCTTCTTTATAAGAAAAATCATTTACAGCTTCTTCAATAAGTTTATCCGGATCTTCTTCGACCTCACCATCTTCTTTTTTCTTTTGAGATGTAAGTTCTGCTATTTCCATCCCTATATCTGCAATAATTGCCGATTGAGAAGCTATCGCAAGCGCAAAATTAAAATCTATTCCTTTAATTTGTTCTTTTTTGCCTTCTTCAATATTTGAAATTTCTTCATCTAAAGCTCTTATACCGGCCTTACTATCTTTTTCATAAGCATCTATTTCTTTTTGTTTAACTTCTTTTTCGGCATCTGTTTTTAACTCATTAAATTCACCCCTTAAAACTTCCATGCCAACTTCAAAGTTTTCTTTAGCAATGGCAACTTTTTCATTTAAGCTCATAATACTTAACTCTGCTTCTGACTCCAGCGTGGCCTTTTCTGCGTCTCGTTGCTGTTTTATGGTATTTAAAACAATCGTTTCCGTAGCAAGCTGCTTTGATAACATTGCTACTTTATAAGCAGTAGAATTTTTTTCATCATCAATTTTTTGTTTTGCTTTACCATATAAATCCTTTACTTCTTGCATTTTATCTTGAACAAATTTAAGACCTTTTTTGGCTGCATCTATACCTTTACCGATAAATGTGGCAAATTGAGATTCGGCAATTTCTTTCATCGCCTGTTCAAAATTTTCACCTTGTTTTTGCACCCAAATTGAAAATCTTTGAGAAGTTCTGACCAAATCCATTTTAAATATGTTTTGAGCATAAGCATCCCCTCCGTCAAAAATTAATGCGGATAATATTATAAGGAAATAACTTAACTTTTTCATACTTCTCATTATCTTCTCCCGCCTACTTTAAATCTTCACAATTACTTGAATATTCTATTTTGCCATTTTTTAACACTCTAAAAATTTCATAGGCATCAGGTGAAAGTTCAACCATTGCTTCCAAACTTTCCAAAAGCATTGTACTTGCTTCAAATGAATTTATAATATTCATACGACGAGCAATATCGCCTAATCTTTTAGTAACTTCTTCATCAAGCAAAGCCTTTTCATCTGATACATCAGGATCGGGTGAATTATCCTTTTGCTTTTCTTCTTCGATGTAATCGGAAATCTTTATTGACTGGGCATATAAATTTGCTGCATATGAAGAAATTATATCATATGTATTTTGAGTCGTTGCCGTTGCCTGATCAGAACCCGGCTTCAATAATTTTATTAAACGACATCTGTTATATGCATTATTTTCTATATTATCATCGCCCATCGGAGATAACCATACAAGTTCAGGATCTCCTTTAATCGGCGATTTTTTTGCATATGCCGGAGAAATAATAGCGCCGACAGATAAAAGAAATGCAAATATTATATATTTTTTATTATTTAGCACTTATCTTCTCCTTTGTCATTGCTTTTATAGATTTTTTATTATTAATCGTACTTGCTTCAGCTTTTTTTACTTCCATTTTTTTAAGCGCTTCGGCCTCAACTTTTTCTTTTGCTTCTGCTTTAACGGCTTTTTTAAGCTCTTCGGATTCAACTTTATCAACTTCCGAAGCTTTAAATTTCTTTCTGACATCGGCATTTTGAACAGCAATATCCGTTAATGACGGAGTTGATGTCGTTTTTATTTTCTCTTTTGAAGTTGAAAGAGTTTTTGAGCTTACATTACCTACAAGCTGATCTTTAATATCAATGTTTACTTTTGCTTCATTTTTTATAACTTCCTTCTTCGGTTTAGCGGCAGATACATCATTCATTATATCTTTTGAAGTAACATTTACCTTACTGCTATCCAAAACATCTGTTTCAGGAATATTTAAATCACTTGCTAAAGGCAAAGATTTTTCATCAGTCATCTTCAATAAAGCGGACACTGTTGATGCCTTATTTTCAGTAACATTTTTTTCTACATCCGAAGACTTAACATTAGTATTTTCTTCTTTATTAGCATTAACTTTTACACTGTCTTTTGTTGTTAACGAAATTTCTTTTGAAATTTTTTTATCTTCTTTTTGAATTTCTTTCAAAGTTTCTTTTTCAGACATTCCTGTTTCTTCAGTATCTTCTGTTTCGCCTGATATCGTTTCTTCAGTATCTTCTGTTTCGCCTGATATCGTTCCTTCAGTTTCTTCTGTTTCAGACTGCTCTGCTTCTTCAACATCTGCCGATGTTTCAGATACCTCTTTATCCGAAGAATCCAGTTTAAGATCATTATTAATATCAGCCACCTCTTTACGGGCATCAGAAATCTTGTTTTGAGCATCGGTAATTGCTTGTTTACCTTCTTGAGTTTTTTCTTTAATAGTTTCCGCAATAGTCATTCCTGTTCCGACGGCAACCGTTGCCTCGGCTACAGCATCTTTAACGCCTTCTTGAACTTTGTTAATTGTCTCTCTGGCTTTATTAAGCTTGTCCAAATACTCTTGTTTTAAAGCTTCGGCTGCGGCAAAAACTTCTTGAGCTTTAGCAAATTTCTCTATTGCCAACTGATTCAATTCATTATATTTTTGTATTAATTCGTCTTTTTGCTCTTTGGCACTTTCGGCAAATTCTTTCACTCTGTCAGCTTTTTCTTGTAAATTTTCAGCTTGTTCTTTTAATTTTTCGCCTTGCTCCATTAAACCACCAATCCCAAGTCCTTCAAGTAATGAAGCCGGAGCGACCTTTGTCGATAATATTTTTCTTAACTCACCGGATATTTTATTTTGAACTTCTCCGGCTTCTTTTAAAAACGCATTACATGATTGTAAAACATTATTCAAAGCATCAGTTCCGGCATATGTCTCTTTTACGGAGAATATTGCCAGCATAAAAATGAATAAATATAAAAATTTCTTATTCATTTCTTTATCCTCATCATGGCGGTCCGGCTAACGACGTATTTTTTAAATCAACTTCTTTTGCCGGAACAATTTTATCCAACATCACTTCAACAGCATTAAAATTAAGTTCCTGTGCTCTTAATTTTACGGCATCTAACAGTATGGCCGCATTACTGGCTGCCATTTTATTATTATGTTCTATTTCTTCTCGAATATCTTTTGAGGCTGTTGCACAAGACGGCTCTGTAGAATCTATACAAAGTTCTTTATTTATTTTATCTTCGTATCCGCTTGCATCTACCAACTGTTTTAGTGCGTTTTCAAAATATGCATCCGCATATTCAGATATTATGGCTTTTCTCATTTCTCTATACGTTGCAAATTCTTCAAGAGCTAATTTTCCTGATTTATAATCAAATGCCAATCTTTCGACACAATCAGGAGTAACATTCGGATCTTGCGAAATTATACCACATCTTAAAGATAGGGTCGGAGAAACTATCATTTCATTATTTTTATCTGTTCCGCCGTCAAAAGTAGACATGTCAATCGCAAAAGCATTTGAGCTTGACATAAATGCAATACTTAAAAATATTTTTAATATTTGCAACGTTCTACTCATTTTAAAACACCTTTTTTACTTTGCATCATTCGTAAACTTCTCATTTACATATTGTGAGTACATTTTCATACCCAACTTTCTTGCCCATAATTTGCGCAATTTATTAAACCTGCTCCCCAAGACCATGTGCATTTCTTTGACGACGGCCCAAGACCCGTCAATATCACTTGTTGAACTTGTTCTTATAGGATCAATCTCATTATTTTTAAAAGTTAAACTGTCATTATATGTTTCTAATGCCTCAAAATATGTCGCGGTTAAATATTCAACATATCCGTTATAAATATCTCTGGCATAATCATCTATCATTCCTTTAGGAGTTTCTTCGCTTACTTCACTAACGACAACATCATTTATTTTTTTTAAACAAGTATCCATTTTTTTATCACTTGTAGCGGCTTCATAATCTAAATTACAATTCAAATAGACACTTTCGGGCACGACTAAAACACCTTCAGGAGTTTCCCCGATTTTTGTGGTTGAATCAATATTGGCAAATCCTAATTGATATTTATTCTGTACTTTTCCATATCCGAAAGAACTCTTAAATTGGACTCTTTTAGGAACTGCCTTTTCAGAATCTTTTACCTTTTTTACATCATTTATATCAACCTTCTTACTGACAGAATCATCTTTAATTACTTCTTCAGGCTTTACGACATTTTGTATGGTTGCTTCAGATTTTACTGCTTTTTGAGGAGCCTCAGCTTTAACGGAAGAAGCTTTTTTCAATTCAGACTGAATTTTAACATTTTTTATCTCTGCTATCGGTGTAACCGAAGCGGAAACCTCTTTTGATGCCTCAACTGACGGTGTTGAAACTGCTTTTACGTCCTCTTTTGATGCCTCAACTGTTTTTAATACATCATCACTAACAGTTTTTCCAGAAAATCCCTCTAAAGATCGTTTCATAGGAGTTGTTTGCGGGGTATCTACTAATTTATCTTTGACCGAAGTAGTTGTATTTGTTTTTGCATCAACATCTGATGCATCAGCACTACCTTGCAATTCTCCTTTTGTGCTGTTGCCCTTAAAAACATCTGTTGCTTTATCTATACCGTCAACCGCATTTTGAACCTTGTCTCCATCCAGACCCACTTTACCGGCTAAATCTCCGGCATTCTCCTTAAGATATCCGTCGAGACCGCTTTCTTTTATTCCTTGAACGGCATTATCCACACTGTTAACCGCATTTTGAACCTTGTCACCATCCAGACCCACTTTACCGGCTAAATCTCCGGCATTATTTTTAAGATATCCGCCAACACCGCCTTCTTTTATTCCTTGAACGGCATTATCTACACTGTTAACCGCATTTTGAACCTTGTTTCCATCCAGACCCACTTTACCGGCCAAATCTCCGGCATTATTTTTAAGATATCCGCCGAGACCGCCTTCTTTTATTCCTTGAACGGCATTATCCACACTGTTAACCGCATTTTGAACCTTGTTTCCATCCAGACCCACTTTACCGGCTAAATCTCCGGCATTATTTTTAAGATATCCGTCGAGACCTTCTTCTTGAATTTCCTTGGCAGCACTAATTATTGCCTCACCCTTAGCTGCAGCTTTTTCTATAGCTCCTTTATATTTATCAAATTTTTCTTTAGCTTTTGTTGCCACATCTTTTAATTTATTAAACAAACCCGAAACAGAAGATTTAGCGCTTCCCATCTTTGACATCGTTGATTGTAATGTTGTAACCTGCAGGCCATTTTCAATCATACTGTAACCTGTTTGAATATTTTCCACAAGATTGGTAGCCAAATTCATATAGTCCCCATTAGGAACTACTGCGAAAGATGTCATCGGTATCAACATACCTAATAAAACAACAATAAAACGTGTTTTCATAAACTTTCTCCCACAAGCGCTATCATAATATTTTATAGTAACATAAAAACCGAATATTATAAATAATTTTCGCCTCTGTTTTTAAATATTTAAATATTTTGTAACAAAGTTTTCTTCACCATATTCCTTAACTAATTCTTCAACCAATAACACATTTTTTCGACCGGAATTATAAATCTTCAAATAAGGTCCTAATCCGCTCAAATCCACGTCCAAAATTACCGATTCACCAGTTGCGGGTCTTGATAATAAAATAGCATAAGGAAAATCTCTGTATGAACGTCCGAAAATAAAGTCCATTTCAGCTTGTGTAAGATTCCAGTTAAGATAATCTTCCGGCGTTGCTTGAGGGTTTCTAAAAAACAACACTGTTTGACACTGACCGCGAATAACCTCACCAACCCCCAAAGTATCAATAACATTAGGTTGTTGAAATGCGCAAAGATATGCCTGACGTTTTTTACGTCCTTCTTGAAGACCTATCATAAAATAATCTCTAAACATCGGGTGCTTTAACATCGGCGCCGTTTCATCAATCATAATCAATGCAGGCGTACCGCTGTCACCTGTTTCGGCTTGAATACGATGCATAATATAGCTAATTACAGCCGGAGCCAAAGTGTCATCTTCAAAAATATGAGTAAAATCAAAAGCCATAAATCTTTTGCTTTTTAAATCCAAGCTATCATTTTGAGCATTAAAAATGTTACCATATTGATCTGGATTTACCCATTTAAAAAGTTCTCGACGCATACTGCCCGTAGGAGAAAAACAGCTTTTATACAAATTTGATAACATACGCTCTTCCGGACGCAAATAATCAAATGCTGTTGTAACGGCGCGAGCAATTTCTTTTTCTGAAACAGCGTCATCAACCAAAGTAATGGCTCGCATCCAACGTTTTAAAAACGCTCTGTTACTTGGCGTATTTGCACAATCGAACGGATTAATGGATACATTTTTATCATCACCGTCAAATCCGATATAAGCTCCCTGAATAGCATGAGTAAATATTCTGGCACCGAGGTGTCTGTCAAAGAAAAACACTTTCAGATCAGGGTGGCGCATCGCTTGTCCGGCCAAAAATGTAAGTAATGTTGTTTTACCTTGACCCGTCGGACCGATAATACAGCAGTGAGCAACCGCAGAATCTTCAGAAGATACGTGAAATTGAAACCGATATGCCGATCCTGACGTTGTACGGAACACAGAAATAGCACCCATACCCCAGTCAGATTTCGAAAAACCCTCCGATGGTTTATCAAATGAAATCGCAGCTGCAACAACTCGCGACAAATATCTATATGTTCTCGGCAATACCTCATATGTAGGAAATTGGTTAAAAAATGTTGCTTGAGCTACCCACCCCTCTCTTACGGGAGTTACGGAAAACAAACGACAAATTCGCTGAACTTCGCTTTCACCATAATCTATTTCTTCTTTAGAATAACCACGCAATATAATCGCCATTGCATATTCTGTTAAAGATTGATGATCCGTATCACTATCTTCAATAGCCGCCAAAACCTCACCATATTGTCCTATAACATCTCCGGAAAAACTGGTCATTGCAGCCATTCTTTGTTGTTGCATTAACAAAACTCGAGCATGAGGTTTATACATCGGCTTAACATTGTGCAACATAACCATTTCACAATCAAGCGACATCAACGACGCTATCATTGACTCATCCATATAATCACCGGATGAACGTATCCCCATAACAACTTCAAAAATCTCTTTATCACCGGAAAAAAAACGTATCAAACCTTCTTCACCGGTAAAATGTATATGATCCGCCGTTAAAAGCTGATTTAAATGAGAACCGGTTGCACCTCTAACCAACGGTTGAGGACGAGATACCGGAGAACATAACTTTGTATAAACAGAAAACGGACTATCTTCAGGCGCGCTTCCTTCTTCTTCAATAAGAGGTTTTACGCCATATTCATTAAGAGTGGCTACCAATGATTGAGATGCATAATTCAAATCTTTTAGAGCTTCATCTCTGTCTACAACAGAAAGGACAATATAGTGCGTATTAAAAAACACTCTATCAATATTTTCTTGCCATACATCAGAAATAGTCTCTAACAACGGATTATTAAAATCGCCTTTTTGTTCATCTAAAGGAACGCGCTCTCTGACGGTAATAACTCGACAAATAATCTGTAAATCAGCCATTCCGTCAATCCAAGCCTTTCGAGCCTCGAACATGGAGTAAACTTTTTCTGCCGAAACAAATGACAAATCAACACCGGTAACTCTAAAAACTCTGGCCAAAGAACCGTTTTGACAACGAATCGTCATACCATCAGACAAAAGCTTATCAAACGGCAAAAAATCAGAAACTCGAGATTCTTTCGGATGAGGTAAAACCATATGCCCGAACTTTGTAGCCCAAAATCCGGCGAATGCAGCAGCAGAAATGAAGCCTATTACAGAAATAATAACTTCAAAATTCGACAGACCTTCTACGAAGATCGAAAAGAAATCATAATCAGGGCGCAAATTTATTCCCCTTTTCAGAATAAAGGTTGGTTGTTCTTTTTGAAGCAGGTCCGAACGCTTGAATCATCGAAGAAATGTGAGGCTCTTTAGCTCCCAAAAGCACAGCAAACACGTGTCCGCTCAAAAGAGTAGCCATAAACCATAAAGGGTTAGCTCCGGCGACCCCCATAAACATAAACATCAAAGGGAATTGCACTCCCAAATTTAATAAGACAGGGAGAAACGGCCCCCATAATATTTTTGGAGGATTAGCTACAGCTTTCAGAATCACTTCTCTCATACAAACCTCTTCAAAACTAGCTCAAACTAATCATAAAACATCATTATTTTTTTTACAACATCGGCCTTTTGTTTTGTCACAACTATTTAATTATGTAAAAAAAACAAGGTACACTGCTTCACTTTGCAGTATACCTTATTTTTATGAACAATGAGTTAATAATTTAACTATTTTTACAACCCTTCCCCCAAAACTCTTCTAGTGGTAGCTGTTTTAGCCGGAACTGCCAATGTAGCTGACTTTGGAGCTAAAATTGCTTCAGCAGGAGCTGCTAACGTAGCTGACTTTGGAGCTAAAATTGCTTTAGCAGGAGCTGCTAACGTAGCTGACTTTGGAGCTAAAGTTGCTTCAGCAGGAGCTGCTAACATAGCTGACTTTGGAGCTAAATTTGCTTCATCAGAACCTGAACCTCCCAAATTTGTATTGGCAGAGCCTGAACCTCCCGAATTTGTATTGGCAGAACCTGAACCTCCCGAATTCGAATTAGCAGAATCTGAATCTCCCGTATTCGAATTAGCAGAATCTGAATCTCCCGAATTTGTATTGGCAGAATCTGAATCTCCCGAATTCGAATTAGCAGACGGTTTATTACCTGAACTACCTGAATTTGACTTACCGGAAGACTTATCACCTGACAAGTTATTTACGGCATTTGTTGCGCCTACAATACTACTTATTCCTTGACTGAGGTTAGTAATCAAACTGTTTGTTTGAGGATTTGTCGTATCAGTCACTGATAAAGCATCATTAACCACTCTATCCAATCCGCTTCCTACGGCACCGACCGCGCTATCAGCTTTTTTGTTAATGGTGTCAATATGCCCTAATATAGAATTCACGCCTTGTAAAACATCTATTGCATTGCCACCCTTCATGTTTTCGATTGCATTTGTAATGCCTTTAGCAGCATTCTTAACATCTTCAACACGATTCTTAACATAATTAATGGTTGATGTGGTTGTTTGAACAGCATCGGTAGCCTTTTGAATTGAACCGACTACATCTCCGACACAATTTTTAAGATTATTCCAGAAACCGACGCCTTCTTCACCTTGGCAATACTCGCGTTTTTTCATCTCTTCTTGAGCAGTAACTTCTTCCGTATCGGAGTTATCATCGGCCGGAACATCAGGGATAGCCTTATCCATATCGGCCGGAACATCAGGAATAGCCTTATCCATATCGGTATCAACATTTTCAGTATTCAGAGGAGCTTCCTTCAAAGTATATCCGTAAATTGTATATGTATCTCGGTATGCACCGGCCATTCTACTGCCTTCATCTTTTTTAGGCGTATCAGATACCCACTGACCGATATAATAACCATCTGTATCATTAGTTACAAAATATTCAATCAACTGTCCCATATTGGCTACCAAGAAACAACCTATAGCGATACTTGCAAATTGTCTCCAGCTGATTTTATTAAAAATTGCAGCCCAAGCAAATACTATTAAACCAAATCCGGCAATAATGTATACAATCGGCTTAATATTTAAGATAATCATTGCCGCACGGCGAGTAACAATTTCGAATACGTCACCACTGGCAGTCGATGAGTAATTAAATCCGTCAATAGAGGCATACTCTTTAATATCTAATACAGCTATTTTATTACTGTCAGGATTATCAATTCTTTCCATCACCACCAAACATTCCGGAGAATCTTGTCCTTTTTCCGCACAAATTATTTCAGCTTCCTCAGCTCTTTTAGCTCTGGCTTCATCTTCATTTAAGATCTCGACATCTTCATTTGCAGCTTTCAGATTATCTAAAGCTGTTTTATAACTTTTTTCTAAATCGGTTACTCTTCCTTTTGCCGAATCTAAATCTGCCGCTGCTTTTTCTTTTGCAGCTTTTGCTTCAGCCAAAGTTGCTTTGGCGGCTATACAAGCCTCACTATCTTCACCACCGGAACAAACAAGAGCCTTTTTTGATAAAGTATCATTATATGCTGCTTCTGCCGATTGAAGTTTTTGTTCATAACTTTTAACAGAATCACGAGCAGATTGTAAATTATTCTTTGCATCATCAAGTTCTTGCTGTCTGATTGATTGCATAGCATCTACACATTCTCGAGTAGCTTGGGTATCGCATTGCTTCATAGCCTCTTTAGCGGCTTCATTCATTTTTTTGGATTGATTATACTTACTTTGAGCAGCCTCTTGATTTGCTTTGGCTCTCTTAAGAGCTCCTTCGGCGTTTTCAAGTTCGGCATTGGCTTTGGCACAAGCATTACTTTTCGGCTTGGCACAAGCCACTTTTTGAGCGGCATCTAATTCATTTCTTTTGGCTTCAGCCGCTTCAACCGCTGATTTGGCCTCATCAAGTTTACCTTCTTTTTCTATCAAATCAGAATCTGAAACATAATTTTCAGCAGCCTTTGTAACATCATTTTTAATATCATTTACCTGATCGTCTTTAGCCTTCTGATTCTTTTCGGCATCTCTTTGAGCTTCTTCTTTTCTTTTTTCTTCCTTTTCTCGCTCACCCTTGGTCATTTCCTGATAAGTCTCATCAGCTTTGGCTGTTGCAAGATCGTCTTTAGCTTTTTTACATTTGTCTTCGTTATAACTGCTTTTTCCTAAAGTACAAAACTTATCGACATCTTTTTGAGCCTTGTCTACAGCTTTTTGAGCTCTTTGTTCATCCTTATTTTTGGCTTTATCGGCTTCTCTTTGAGCTTTATCATATTCCTTTTGAGCATCTCTAACCGCATCTTCTTCTGCTACGGCCAAGTCCTCAAGTTTTTTTACCTCATCGGCATATTTTTTTTCAGCATTTTTACAAGCAGAAGAATTCTCATCTGTTTTACAAGCTTCTTCCATTACTGCTTTTTGCTTATCTACTTCTTTTTGCTGATTTCCGACTTTAGCTTTTTCTTCCTCAAGTTTTTTCTTTTCAGCTTCAGCTTCGGCTATGGCATCTGATAGTTTCTTATCCTGTTCATCAGATTTATCTTTAGCATCTTCTTTTTTCTTATCTCTTTCAGACTTTTCCCCTGCAGTACCTTCTCCTTCGGCCGTAGTTTTGGAATCACAATTTTTACTGGCGTCTTCGGTAGCTTGTTTAAGTTTTTCCGCATTATCTGCTTTTAATTTATTTTCTTCTTTTACGGTAGCATCATAAACAGCTTTTGCAGATTGATAAGCCCTACAGCTGTCTAACGCCACATTACAATCTTTTTTAGCATCATTAACAGCTTTTTGAGCATCTTTTGTCTTTTTAGCGGCGGCGTCTTCTGCTTTTTTATGCTCTTTTTTCAATCTTTCAACTGCTTTGTTAGCATCCGTACAAGCATCAGCATACGCTACATTAACATTTAATGTAACGCAGGAAAAAGCGGTTACCATTCCCAAAACCAGAAACATTTTGCTTATTTTAGATATGTTTAACATGGCTTCCTCCTTTGTTTTTTGCTGACTTAACTTAAAACAAAATTCTTTTTACAATTATTTTTTATTTTCAGATGCAGGAACAGGCTTCGCTTCCGTAGTCGGTTCTTGCAATGTATTGGTAATCAGTGATGTTCCGTATTGTTCACATCCGGTTAATAAAACTATAAGCTCACCGGCTGAAGCAATTACAATTAACGATATTACGATAGCTCCCAACCATTTCCAGTTAAGATTTCCGAAGAACCCGCCAACCGCAATGGCAATAATACCAAATCCGGCAACCACATATATCAAATCACGTAAACGATTAAAAATCTTTTGACCGGTCATAACCAGCTCGCTGAACACACCCTTATCAGAACCGCAAAATGATGCATCTTGCTCGGTATTGGTGCTTGAAGACGATGTCGGTGATCCGGATGCATAACTGATATTAAAAGAGCAAACACAGATAAACATTGCCATCATCAGCACCCTTATAATGTTTTTAATATTTATCATGACGCCCTCCTTTTTTGAGCATATCCTTGAACTTATTTTTGCACCCTTTATTTTAAGATATAAAAATAAACTCAATTCTTTTTTTTGGGAAAAGGCCCGTAAACAAAACTTTTATTTCATACCAGACCCGTTATTTTTGCTTTTGCTCGAAGCTCTTGTTGCCAAGAGCTTCGAGCCTTTTGTTTGCTTTATAATAACTATTAGTAGTTATTATTTGTACCAAATGTATCGCCACTGGCTGAAAGACCTGTTATATCACCTGTTGCGTATTCAATAATAGATGCAGCTGCAGCAACGATTGCCAAACCTACAGCTATAGCAGCAAACCACTTCCATTGCATTTTACCCCAAATGGCAGCCCATGCTACACCAATAAGACCAAAACCACCGACTATAAAGATGATGGTCTTAACAGATGAAAAAACGTTTCTGGCTTTCTCACTTGCGTGTTCCATAATAGAAGAACCTGCTGCAGCTTCACTAGCAAACCCAAACATGCAGAACAATGCAACAGCGCAAAGAGTCCAAATATTATTTTTAATAAAATTCATAGCAATTCTCCTTTAAAATTTTGCAAAACTTAATATACTCTTTTATGATATCTGATTTTAGCAATTTTTACCAGTAAAATTTCCCTCCTCAAAAACAAGATAACACATTGTTTTTAATACATAATTTTCCCTGTAACAAAAAATTCACAAGTATTAAACTTTCCTAAAAGTCTGATTTTTTACAATTTTATTACAAAAATAGCCAAAATAATGATATACAACCGAAGAAGAGTCTTTTTATCATAAGCTAAAAAAACAAAACCTTGACCAAAGATATACTCTTTAGTCAAGGTAAAAAAGACAAACAAACCTGATTAATTTATTTTTGAAAACATTAATAACGCAACGCCTATCATACCGGCATTATTTTCAAAAACAGCTTCTTTTAATATAAACGGTTGCGTCAAAATCTGATTATTGGCGCTTTGATTTAATTTTTCATATTCAACAAATTTTGACAAAGAACCTGATAAAACAATCATTTCAGGATCAAAGATATTAGCCAACATTACCAACCCTTGCAAAAGCTTTCCTTGCCATATATCAAAAGCTTCTTTAGCCTTTAAATCGATTGATTTTTTTTCAATAATATCATAGCTGGTAGCATTTTCACCTAAATATTCTTTAGCATATAAATTTAAAGCAGTACCGGAGGCATAAATTTCAAAACAATCGTCAATCCCGCAAGAACACTTGCGTTTTTTACAACTATCTATTGGGAAATGCATCTCACCTGCAGCTCCGGATTTTCCTTTAAGCAACTTACTTTCAACAATAATCCCAGAACCGACACCGGTTCCGATTGTTAAAGTAACAACATTTTTACAACCTTTTGCCGCACCCAAAATAAACTCTGCCCAAGAAGCAGAATTAGCATCATTCTCAAGCAAAACCGGCTTATTTGACAAGCTCATAAAATCAATTTTATTATAATTTGCCGGTAAATTTCCAACATGCGAAGTTATCTTTTGACCTTTCGAATCAACGGCTCCGGCCGTAGCAATCGCCGTTCCGCAAATCTCATTTTCATATTTTGCAATTATTTCCTTTAATAAATTATATATTTTTTCTGACGTATCGGGGGTCGAAACTTTAGTTATTTCGCTGACAAACTCGCCTTCTTTATTAATCAATGCATAAGCTATTTTTGTTCCGCCTATATCAAAAGCCAATACTTTTTTCATAAAAATCTCCTTTTATAAACATCCATATATATTAAATAAACTATATTTATTAAAAAATGGTATTGCTTATTTTTTTTATAATATAGCATGAGCAATATTTTTGCAGGAACCTCATTATGCTATACAATCTCCGATTTATATTAAAAATGGCTATCCCGATTATGCTTTCGTATTTTGCCGTCGGATTGATGAATATTGTTGATACGATAGTTGTCGGTAATTATGATACAAAACAATTAGCTTATCTGGGAATTGCAAATACCGTTATGGCCCAAGACTTATTTATTACTATAAAAAACTCAATTCTTAATTATTAGCAAAAAAGCTTTCTATTGATTTTATAACTCGATTAACCGTATCACTGACATATTCATCTTTAGTTTCAACGATAATATCTGCTTGAGAATAATAAGGATATTCTTCATTAATATAATTTTCTATTTTATCTTTAAGAGCCGAATCGTCACCTTTTAAAAACGGACGATGTTGTCTGCCTGATGTACGAGAATATAAAACATCAACATCAGCTTTAAGCCATATGGTAACTGCTTTTTCTTTAGCCAGTTTTCTTGTTTGGTCGCAAACAAAAGAGCCTCCTCCGGAAGCTAAAACACAAGGGCCTCCGCTTAA
The DNA here is from genome assembly GCA_045633825.1 of Alphaproteobacteria bacterium. Classification (GTDB taxonomy): domain Bacteria; phylum Pseudomonadota; class Alphaproteobacteria; order RF32; family CAG-239; genus CAZU01. Next base: position 46,583 of record JAZQZB010000055.1, read on the forward strand.
AAGACGTTTCATAACTCTTGCTTCGCCGGCACGATACTCGTCCTCGCCAAAACATTTTAAAACATCTATAAGGCTTAAACCAGCGGCTTTTTCAATCTCTTGATCACCATCAATAAACGGTAAATTTAATTTTTGAGCCAATCTTTTACCGACAGAAGTTTTGCCGCTTCCCATAAGACCGACTAACAATATTATTTTATTTGTTTGTATGTTCATTTTTAACTTATCTTTCAAAATTTATGTGCTAAATATATAAACATCATATATTTTTAGCAACCTTTTTTTTAGGGATAATTAAAATGCGTCAAAAAAAATCAAATCTTATATTTTATATCATTGCTTTAGTAATCGTTGCGTTTATCGGTTTTATAACATTTACGGAAATTCCTGTCGAAACAATCCGAGTTGAAGAACCTGTCAAATAATGAACGATAATGTTTTAATAAAAGATTTTTTAAATAGTATGGCTGCCGAAAAAGGGGCTTCGCCAAATACAATTACCGCCTATAAAGCCGATTTGTATCAAATGGCTGACATTTTGGGCTACGAATTTGACAATATAAAGCAAAGTAATATTCAAACATTTATTCACTATCTTCAAAATAAAAATTATAGCTCCGGCTCAATCTGTCGAAAAATTTCGGCAATGAATGATTTTTTTAAATTTTTATTCAGTGAAAAAGAAATTTCTCAAAACCCAATGAATGAAATTGATTTGCCCAAAAAAGAAAAAAATCTACCTAATTTTTTATCAAGGCAAGATGTTAAAGAGCTTATTAAAACAGCTGAACATAGTGATAAATTTTGTTTTCAGCGTACTTATGTTATGTTAAAACTTATGTATGCTTGCGGACTTAGAGTTTCCGAATTAGTTTCTCTTCCGCTTAATTGTATAAATAAAGAAAAAAAACAAATTTTGGTTAAAGGAAAAGGCTCAAAAGAACGCCTAATTCCCATTGCCGAAGAAGCTATTGAATGTGTAATGCATTGGATTGATTTAAGAAATTGTTCAGATAAAAACAAAGCAAAACCTTTTTTATTTCCTTCAAACAACTCCGTTTTAGGACATATAACCAGAAATACTTTTTTCAAAAATGTAAAAAAAGTGGCAATAGAGGCCGGTATGAATGAAGAAAAAATATCTCCTCATACATTAAGACATTCCTTTGCAACTCATCTTCTGGATTATGGTGCAGATTTACGCTCCGTACAATCAATGCTGGGGCACGAAAGCATTACAACTACGGAAATATATACTCATGTTATAACCAAACAAATAACAGAAGAAGTATTTAAAAAACACCCTTTAGCTTAATTTTTTATTGTTTTACGGAATTTTTAACAGCTTTATCTACGGCTTTAACTTTTGACACACCCTTATCAATAGCCTGATTTACTTTTCCGGCATTATCTGCTCGCTTACCGAACCATTTTTCAGCTTTTTCATTACCGGCAGCTTTGGATATATCTCTTCCCAAATTAGCCGCACCTTTATAAGCTTTTGTACCGATTTTAGCTACCGAACCAACCGCATTAACCGCTCCACTGACAGCTCCGGTTGCAATACCGACAACCCCTCCGCTATTATTCCACGCCTTACCGGCGGCCTTTGTAATCGGCGCGGTTGCTTTCTTTGTAACTCCTTTAGCAACAGATGCAACTGTTCCACCCATCTGGCTCGCCATACCGCCGACAATTTCTCCATCAGATAACTTGGAAGCAAGCGGCGTTACTTGTTGTATAAATTTAAATCCGAATAATGAGGAAAATATAAGCAACAAAAATCCTACTCCACCGATATTGGTTGCCGTAGCCAACTCGCTCGGATTTTGGTTATGCAATGCTGTTGTTATTGCATTCAAACCACTTTTCGAATCTTCAGAAACAGCTTCGTTTTCAGATTTAATTTGTGTAGAATATGTTAAAGTCTGATCAATTAATACTACATTTACGCTTACAACAAATCCCGTGAAGAAGAATATAAAAAATGTATTTAACAAGAAGCCCAATCCTTTTTCAGCAAGATGCTTCGTTATGGCAAACGGCCAGCCGGCAATCATTAACGGCATTACCATACCCAGCAAACCTAACTGCATAATGGCATCCAAGAAATAAAACGCAAAAACGATACTGATTAAAAGTCCGACAACCGTAAAAATTATTCCCAGCCCCATCATCCTAAAGGCGCTTCCTAAAGCTTCACCCCATCCCAGAAACTTAAATTCTTCAATCATATGCTTTGTTCCCACACAAAACAATGTGGTGCCGACAGCTTGTAAATAAGCCATTTGCGACTGAATGGATGAAAGATAGTTTTCAATATGAGTATATAAATTTTTGCCATTACCTAATTTTATATTATAATAACCGCTTCCCATAGGATTAGCAGACAATTCCAATTTTTTGGAAGGTTGCTTTAGTTCTACCGATTGTATCATTTCTCCCATTTTTAAACCGCTCGACAACACCGGCGAGATAAAATATTGGAAAATAAATGATGAATTTAAAAGAATATAATAAGCTATTATAAACTTAAAAGATTGTTTCAATATAAGCTCGATATAATCCGAAGGATCTTTTTTGTTGATAAAAGAGGATACCTGTTTTAATGTTGTTATGGCTAACCATACAATAAATATCACAACTATTAATTCAGCGAATGAAGATGCAAAGCTTTCAAAAGACTTTTTAGTTACCGAATTTGCCGTACTGAATAATATTCGCGCCATAGGACAGAAGAAACATGTTTGCATATTATATATTTTTACGGGCAATACCTCGCATCCTTTACCTTTTGAGCCATATGCGATTGTTAAATTTTCATTATCAACGGATAGCATATATTTCTTATCGTCTGATCCGATAAATTCTTCTTTATGCTTTTTTCCTATTCCCCATATCTTAGCTTCGCTTTCGGAAAGAAAACCGGCAGAAGCCTCTTCCAAATAGCGTGATGTTGTAGCTCCGGTGCCAAGGAAAGTTCCTCCGGCCTTAACATCTGTACAGCCGGGCCAGGCCGACAACAAATCACCGTCTTTTATGCTCGATTTATCAACACATCGACCTACATCATTAATGACCGACAATACTTTAATACCAAAAACCTTTTTATATACCGTGGTCTTACATTTCAAACAAACTTGGGTCGCAACATCACAAAGATTCTCTTTTGTTCCACACATAATTTTCGGATTTTCGCTTCCAAATACACTTAATGCTTCCGGTAAATATTTTTGAGCAAAATCCTTTTTGCTCATTGCTTCTATTTGCGCATAGCCATTTTGAGCAAAAAACATTAAGCTCATAAACAACGACAAAAACTTTAATTTGCAAAAACTTTTTAGCATGCGCGTCACCATAAAAAGAATCTCTACTTCTAGTAGCCATACATTATGATAACATTTAAATTACTTAAAAAGTGTTACAGTTTTTTAAATTTTTACAAAAACAGCTTTTATTATCTGTGCATATTTTTTTTCAACTCTTGCGCAGAGTCGCATTTTGATTTATCTAGTGTTTAGAGGGGTTTAATTTTATGCTGAAAACGGGTTTTAAATCGTTTGTTTACAGTTTTTCCGTGTCTTTGTTTGCAATAGTAAGTGCAAACAAGATGTTTTTCTATGAAAAAAAAGAACCCCCTTATGATTTAAATATTCAAAACAAGACCATTGCTCTTTATTTGGCAGACACAAACCCCTCTCATGTTCCTGTTAAAAAAATAGCTTTGAGTTCTCTTCCCGAATTGCCGAAAAAACAACAGCCCGAACCTTTAATAACCGAACCGGAGGTTATTATCGCAAGCACTTTGGAACCTTTAGACATTCCTTTGGAGTTTATAGAAAAATCACCCGAAAAAGCAGAACCCATTGTCTCAAAAAAACAAGAGATTATATTGGCTGACATATTATATGCTCCGGACAAGCCTTTGCCCATGCCGGAAATAAAAGCCGAACCAATTTATCAACCCAAAGAAAATGTTGAAATAAAAATTGCGGCAGCCCCTTTATACACCCCCGAAAAAAATGAAATTGCAGAAGTCAGCCCTTCTCCGCAAGTTATAAAAAAACAAACCAAAAATGAAGATAATTATCTCATTTTAGCAAAAAACAAACCCGCCGACAAAACCCCTTCGGCACAAAAAGAGAAAAAAAAGGATAACTCTCTTGTTTTAGCAAGAAACGAAACCATCGGAACAATCCCCCTGTCTAAAACGGCAGAAAACAAAGGTATCAATAAAATACATATGGGAGATCCGAAAGATTTACAACACATTGCCCTCGCCGATACAAATATAACCATTCAAAGCATGTCTCAAAACAGCGCAACCTCAAAAGACGCACCCGCAACAGACACTAAAGAATGGAAACAAATGAACGATTCACCTTGGGTTATAGCCAAAAGTTCAGGCAGCAAAAATCTTTTTGCTGATAAAACTTATACAAATAAAACCAAAGAAGACATCAAAGAGCTTATTCCGTTACAAAAAAACAAAAAAGGAGTGATGCTTGCTTCCGAAACCGCCAAAAATTTAATAATTCCCATCCCTGAAGATATCTTAAATAAAAAAGATATTGCACCGCAATTAGCATACCCGGAGACATCTGACGATAAACTTAAAGAAATAAATATAACCGCCAAAATCCAAGAAAACGAAAGATTAAAAGCATCAACAAAAGAAGCAAAAAAACAAGAAGAAATCTTAACCCCTATAGAAGAAAATGCAGACGCAGCGCAATTTCAAACCCCGGTCGACCCGTCTAAACTCAAACAAGCTCAAGAAAGCGCTCCCGTAAAACAAACAAACGAAGGGTTAATGAATGCCTTAACTTCATTTTTTAACAAGACAGCAAAAACAGCTTCTGATGCAAAAAATGCAGTAGTAGAAAAGGCAAAATCAATTAAAACCGCTAAAGATCGAAAAAAATCGAAATCTCGGCCGGTAACTATATTGCCGACAGAAATAAGATTGTCTTTTCAACCAAACCGAGCCGAAATATCAGGACAAACATTGCGCTGGATTCAAGCTTTTGCAACCAAAACCGCACAAACCCCGAATTTGGCTTTGGAAATACGCATAGACGGCACAAGTTCAACAAGTTTACAGCAGAAACGCTTAAACTTGTTATACAATATTTTAACCAACAAAGGTGTTGATTATTCAACGATAAACACTGTATTTACAAACAGAGATCCTAACAGTTTTATCTTAAGAACAGTCTCACTGAAGAACAACAACAATGAAAAATTAAACAATCAAAAAACAAACAAATACATACAATGGTAATAACTGTTTGACAATGCTTGATTATTTATTTTTCAAACACTATGATAGGAAAATATGATGAAAATTTCTATTCCGAGGATCGTTAAAATGAACACAAAATTATTACAAATACTATCTTTATCAGGAGTTGTTTTACTTTCTGCATGCAACTCCACGCTTATGGACATGATTCAATCAAGCGATGAAGAAGTCATTGTAACTCAAGGAAATTATGTTGAACAAGTTCCTGCCGTAATACCATACGATGAACAGGAAAGCAGATTTGTAAACTACAGAAAGTCTGCTGCTGATTATCGTGAATATGGAGAAAGAACACCTCGGGATCAATATATTTTAACAGGCGGGGTCGGAAGCAATATGACGGAGGCAATTCCTCCTACAATAGATGAAGAGGTTACCGATTATGAAAATGCCGTTAATGATGCTTTTGAAAGCGCATCCGACAACAGTTCTTCAACAAATGAAGATACATCCTCGGGAGATGATGCCGTTGAAGATTGGTTAGCCGAAGAAGGAAACACCTTAAAAGGTCTGCTTTCTGATTGGTGCGAAAGATCAGGATGGCGTTTGATATGGAACTCAAACAGAAACTATACATTAAACGCCGGCGCCATGTTCAGAGGACGATTTGCAGATGTTTCATCAGCTTTAATAAGAACATTTGCAAGAGCACAGCCTGCTCCAATGGCCACTTTTTATAAAGGCAACAGAGTTTTAGTTGTAGAAACGAAGGAGGATGAAAATGCATATAACTAATTTCAAGAATTTATCTTTAGGATTTTGCGCAGTAGCGCTTATTGCATCATGCTCTATTTCTACAACGATGGATACCTCAATCCAGACAGACATTGAGGCAGCTACGAAACTGAGAGAAGAATCGAAAATTCCCACAAAAATAGCTAATCAAGATTTAATTAAAGTAAATGATGACATTTGGCTTGGAAACACAAGCTCGATAGAATATGAAGGAGAGCCTTTGCCATCATATTTAGAAGCAAATGACGGCATTACTTTAGTTTCTAATCGCCCTATCAGTTTATATGAAATCGGTGATATGATTAACAAAACCACATCTTTAGGTATTCGCTATGCGGCAGATTTAGAAGGAGAGGTTCGCTCTAAAGGCGAAGCTAATAAACCTTCCGACAAAAATGAAAACGCAGGAGACTGGGTTTCTCCCGACACAATGATTGTGTCTTACCAAGGTCCTTTGAGCGGCTTTTTGGATGAAGTATCATCTCGTTTTGGGGTATGGTGGAAATATGAGAACAACAGCATTTATTTTTACAAATATATAACCAAAACTTTTGTAATTTATTCTTTGCCGTCGAACCCCAGCATGAACGTTTCTGTCGGCGGGTCAGCTTCCGGTGCAGGCGGATCTTCATCTATTTCCATGTCTTCATCAATTACTGTTGAAATGTGGTCTCAATTTGAAAATACCATAAGTTCGATGGTTTCATCAGATTCAAAAATTGTTGTATCGCCTTCTGACGGAACAATCACTTTAACTGCAACCCCGACAGACATTAAGCGTGTTGCAAAATATATAAACGAACAAAATGCTCGTTTATCTCGTCAAGTTGCCATTTCCGTAAAAATTATGCAAATTTCCGTAACCGACACAGATAAATACGGTTTGGATTTAAAAGCAACTTTCGGTGACGGAGTTACTTCTATCGGCGCAACCGCAAGCCAAGGCTTACAAAGCGTTGATGCAGCAAGTACTTTAACATGGGGTATTATTAAAAATAACTGGACGGCTAACGCCATTATCCAAGCTTTGTCCGAAAAAAACAGAGCATCATTGGTAACCAGTGGTACGGTAACAACACTTAATAATAAGCCGGCACCTATTCAAGTTACTCAAAAACAAAACTACATTTCCGAAATGACTAAAACAAATAACGGAACAGACGGAGACAGTTATGATATTTCGGTAACCACAGACGAAATTGAAACAGGATTTACCTTGGATGTATTACCAAGAATTTTGGAACACGGAAGAATGTTAATTATGTTTAATATGACTTTGTCTGATTTATTGGCTTTGGAACAAGTTTCATTCGGCTCTACAGAGGAAAACCAGTATATTCAAAACCCGAAAGTAGAATCAAGAGCCTTTACTCAAGAAGTTGCCATGACATCAGGAGAATCATTAATATTAACAGGTTATGAAAAAGTAACATCTCAAACAAAGAAAAGCGGTACAGGTTCTGCAGAAAATTCGCTTTTCGGCGGAGAAGCAAATGCAAGTAAAGACCGCAGCATTCTGGTTATTATCTTGACGCCTATTGTTTTGGAAACACCATTGGCACCGGAAACAAGAATGACAATGAACTAATTAAAAATCCAAGGAGTGTTTGACGTGCTGGAAGATGCAAATTTATTAGATAATGACGGAGAAGGCGGTAAAAATCGTACTGTTGCTACGTCCATTATTTTGGATGGTATAAATTATGCCACCAACCTCTTTTGGCAACCGATCCAAAATGCAAACGATTTTATGCCCGAAATTGAAGAGGCATCTACAGATATTATTGAAGGCGCCGATTTATTTGCGGTAAAAGGCGGAAAATCTCCTCAATTTGGTATTTGCGTATCTCAAGAAGGATATAAAGTAGGATCGAATGTTGCCGCGATTGCATTAATGTCATCGCTGTCAAATCATTCATCTGTTGTCGGGGTGTTTAAGGTAAACGGAGGCTGGTGGTACGTATGTTCTCGTAACGACGTTATCCTATCCGACGGTGATATGCTTTATCTTGATGAGGAAGAAGCAAAAACCCAATTATTATCAATGTTAACAGTTCCTGATTGGGACAAAAAATTTGCGCCTGCCGAATGGGAGCTTGAAGATACCGAAGAAGGCAATATTTATGAACTGTTAAGCTCCGGAAAAAAAATAAAGCTTCAAAAAATTAAAGCATTACGCGGCACCAAATTAATAATGGTAATTGTGGCCGGCGCCATTTGTGCTTGGTGGCTTTTATCAACTTTGTTTGATTTTATCATGACACCTACACAAAAAAAAGTTGTCATAAAGCCAAGACCGAGGCCGGTTCAAACTGTCCAAGCCCCTAAAATTATAATTCCGTGGAATAATATAAAATCACCGGAAGAGTTTACCAAAAATTGTTACGAAGGCATTATGGATATGTTTTCCATAATGCCTCCCGGTTGGGAATCTCAAGGCAAAATTACATGTACGGGCGAAACCGTAGCAACATCATGGAAACAAAAATTAGGCTTCATTTCTTGGGCTGAAGAAATCGTACGTACATCAAAACTTAAAAACTTGAATTATACTTTTAATGAAACAAGCAAAATATTAACAGCAACTCTGACCATGCCAAAACTGCAAATTGTTTCAAAACAACCCGACAAAAAATTGGAAGATTTGCAACATGAGCTTAACAAAGCTTTTCAAGAAATAGGAGTAAATCCTAACTTGAGGAAAAGTGTTAAAGTGCTTACTTCTGAAGTACAATCAACTGTCGGACCTTTAGGAAGAAGCGGCCCTCAAACCGTAAAAAAAGAAATACATGTTTTAAATTTTGAAATAAAATCAGAATATACACCTATGATTTGGTTAGAATTTTTAACTAAATTTTCAAGTTTTGAGATTAAAAATATTACTTATGAAATAAAAAACAATCATTGGTTTTACAAAGGAGTTTTCTATGTTCTATAAAATAAGAAACATTTTACTTATTTTGTTATCATTTGTTTTAACAAGTGTTG